>NCET01000408.1 GCA_002280815.1 Flavobacteriales bacterium 32-34-25
TTCTCCGAAGCATTCAAAACTCTATTCCGAAATCACTCGCTGTAATTTTTCTGAAACGGCAATTTCCTTTCCGTTTTTGAAAATTCTAAACCCTTTTCCCTTACCATATTTCTCCCCAGTTTTATCCCAAAGAATCGTGATGATATTCCCGTGATACAACACATTATCTAAACAAAACCAATCCCATTTTTCCTGTGGAATCAACGGATTTACCTCAATTTTCTCATCCGCTCTTGGGCGTAAACCAACCAATCCTGTAATCATCAAATCATTAAAAGTCGAATGATTGTAATAACGGCTTCGTTCTCTGTCGCCCATTAACCAGTAACCCGTAGTTTCGTCCAGATATTCTCCAATATATGGTCGTCCGCGGTAATATTGCGATTCTACATATAAATTCATTTGTTTAAAATAATCCGTTTTATCTACAATTTCCTGATTATAATTATTCAGAACATTTGCCATCGCAGTAAGTGTTTGTGCTGTCGCAAAAGGCCAAATCGCACCATCCCATTCACAGGTTCCTGTTCCGTGCGTTCTAAAACGCGGGCTTCTTCGCTCAGCTGTCGTTAAACCAAAAGGAGCCGAAAACCCTTTTTCATCCTTAATCTGTTCCCAGGCTTTTTCAAAACCTTTGTCTTTTTGTGGCAGATTAAAATACCACGGAATAAATCCAATCGCCTCCCGAACCTGCGCCAGCGTATCTTTCTCCGTAAACGTTTCAAAGAATTCACTTTTAGAATTCCATAATTTGGCTTCCACCAATTGTTGCAAAACATCGGCTTTGGCTTTAAATTTTGCCTCCGTTTCTTTGTCACCTTTCATCGATGCCATTTTCGAAATCGCCATAGCATTTCCAAACATATAACTGTTAATCGTGGGTCTTGCATTTTGTACTTTTCGCCCGCCACTCAAGGATTCTTCCATTCCGTCCTTTACATCTTGTTGCCAAAACAGCCCATCTTTACGCTGACGGTCTTTTTCCCAAACCGCATAATCCGTCACCATATCCGGGTACATATCCAATAAGAATTTTTTATCTTTATTCACCAAATATCGATTGTACAACGCATCGGCCGTCCAACTACTGAATTTATACAATTTGTTCATCGGTTTTCCTTCATTGCCACGGTACCAAATTTTGACATCCTGCTCAATGTACTGCGGATCGTGCACCCAGCGAAATTCATTGATATGATGCCCCACTGCACAAGCAATCAAATTGTATTTATCGGCATACGAACGATCTACTAAAAACTCGGTAATTCCGAAACCCAGTGGCGTTTTCTTGATGTGTTTTCGAGCCGTCCACCAACGATAATAATAAATCTCCTCAAAATTCTGCTGCGGACATTCAAACAACGGAACATTCTTTTCCATCCACGCCCACGCACTGTCATTCGGAATCGCAAATTTCAGATTCTCGTCCTCCATCGTGTTGAAATAATCCACATAATGCTTATAATTATCGGCTTTCAAAACAACAGAAGTTCCTTTTTCAGAAAGACCTGATCCCGATTTACAACTACTAAAAGCTGCCATCACGATTAGAAATGCAATTATTTTGTATTTAAATTGGTGTAACATATTCTATTTATTTTAGTTTGTCATTGCGAGGAACGAAGCAATCTCATAACGAGAGTAACAACTGTGATTGCTTCGTTCCTCGCAATGACTATTAATTCCCTGAAAAAGTATAAGTCTGTCCTGCTTTCATTTCCACATCATATTCATTGTATTTTGGAAGCTTGAATTTCTTGATATTCGCTTCTTTAGATACAATCGCTTTTTTAACATCTGCCGTTTGGAACAAAGAATTTGGATTTTCTCCCTTTGCTTTTTTAAGCTGGAAACCATTTGCTTTTAAATTATTTTCCAATCTCAATCGGCAATTTCCATCTAGTTTGGCATAGATTTTCAAAGTTGAAACTTTATTGTTTTTCCATTCTAAATCCACTACATAACCACCTCTGGTTACAATTCCTTTGATCGAACCGTTTTTCCAAACCGTTGGCAAAGCAGGCAATAACTGGATAGCGCCCTCCTGACTTTGAATCAGCATTTCGACAATTCCGGCTGTGCATCCAAAGTTACCATCAATTTGAAACGGTTGATGCGCATCAAGCATATTTGGATACGTTCCGCCACCTTTGCGCTGTTCCGGTGTAACCAGTTTTAACTGGTCATTCAATAACTTATAAGCATGATTTCCATCTAATAAACGAGCCCATAAATTTACTTTCCAGCCCATCGACCAGCCTGTAGATTCATCTGTCCTATAAATTAAAGATTGTTTGGCAGCTTCAAAAAGTTCCGGAGTTCTAAATGGCGAAATTTGGTTACTAGGAAATAATCCATATAAATGGGAAACGTGACGGTGATTGTCTTTTGGATTGTCCCAATCGTCTTGCCATTCCTGTAATTGATTGTGCTGTCCTATTTTCATTGGAGGCATTTTAGCCAGAGCTGCTGCTAATTCT
>NCET01000045.1 GCA_002280815.1 Flavobacteriales bacterium 32-34-25
GAAGGAAAGAGTAAAAAAGGAGTTTCACTTGCTAAAGATTGAAACGCCATTTCGACTCCAAACTGTATTGACGGGAACTCAATTAAAGCTTCCCAAAGCGCATCTTTCCCTAAATGAATATTAGCGCAAGTCCATTGTAATTTGGCTTCATAATCAGGTCGATCATCAACACTTAGACCTCTTAGGATTCCGCACTCTCCTATTCCTTTTTTTTCGTCTTTTTCTAAGACCAAAAACCAGGTTTCCTTTTCGGTCATCACGCCACGTGAAGTTCCTGATGGTCGTTTAAAATTAAGAATGTATTTATGATAGGTTGCTTTCATTTTTTTTCTAACCGCTGAGTATTTTTAACGCAAAGATTCGCAAAAGGTTTCGCAAATGTTCGCTAAGATTTGAAAAATTCTCAACTTCGTTTAAACCGATAAACTAATTTTCAAAAATCAACTCTTTTCTCTTTATTCTATTTTCTTTTCTCTAATTCAACAACTTCAAAACCTTTTCAAAATTTTCATTTTGAATTCCTGCTTTCACAAAAGCCTGATAATCGTCTTTTATTTTTTGAGTCCAGCTTAGACTATCAGTAACATTTTGATTTTGATATTCTTTGTAAATATTTTTTGCTTTAGTATATTCATCGTTTAATAAATATGCGTGAGCCAAATTTAATTTAACCAACAGCTCCGTATCATCTCTTTTTTCACCTTCTTTCAGGGTTTTAATGGCTTTTCCGTATTGCTTGGTCAATAGATAAGCATAACCCAAATTGCTGTAATCTAAAGCAGTTGCTTTTTGTTGATTGACAATTTCGTTGTAGTTCTTTATTGCCGAACTGTAATCGCCTTTTTTAATACTATTCGAAGCTTTTGTTCTCAAATCATTAAAAACGGTTTTAGCAATTCCAGTTTCTTCAAAACAGCTTGCTCCAAAATCCTTATACGTCTTAGCCTGCTCCATAGGCAAGAGTTTTTGGAATTCCTGAAAACTATATTGTTTTTGGATTTTTTCACCAATACAAACGCAGAAATCATCTGAATTTGCCATTTTTCTGGCCAAAGTAGAAGTTTTGCATTGACTAATGATGTTTTTTCTGTTTTCCAAAGTCCAACCTCTACTCAATTTTGCATCGACCCAAGGCACAACTTCCAAAACAATTTTCTGTTTCATAAACCAATTGGAACTTTCGAAACCAAAATATAATTTGGTCGTATTCGTTTTAATACAACTCGAATTATCAATAGAAAGTCGTTTGGCATCTTTGCTTAAAGCCACATTTTGAGCCAAACAAGCATTAGTAGTTTCCCCTTTTGAGCTGTAGGCTTTAGCTAATTCATTGGTAGAAAAAATAGCGTATTTGCATTTGTCGTCTCCCGAAATCTTTGACAATAAAAAAACCGCTCCCGCAGAACCCTGACTGATTCCTGTGGGATCCGGAATGGATTTCAGAACTGAAACTAGGCTACTCGCCATTTGCTGATTGTCATCCAAAAGCGTAATTCTATAAATTAACTCCGTTGTTCCTGCAGGAAAATCATCGGTTTCTACAATGATTCTGTCTCTTGCCGAAACAACAATTTCTTTAGAAGTAGCTCTTTCTTTGTCCCAATAACCTGATTTTTGAGCAAATACGGATTGGTAAAAAAGACTAATGAATAGCACTACAATTATTTTTTTTAAATTCATTTAACTAAGAAGTGATTTAAACTTTTTTATTTAACCCTTTCAGGATTTAAAACCCTGAAAGGGCTTCTATTTTTAAAATTACAATTCGATGCTATCTCCTATATCAAGTAGCATTAAGTCTTTTCCTTTGTCGAAAAATCGCTGAATAGCTTCTTTATGATCGATTTTTATATATCCAAAAGTATCATAATGGTAGCCTAAGATTTTATCACATTCCACAAAATCAGAAGCCAGAATAGCATCTTCTATGTCCATTGTGAAATTATCGCCAATTGGGAAAATCGCTAAATCCAGTTTGGTTCGCATCGGAATCAACTTCATATCCATTGTCAAAGCGGTATCTCCAGCAATGTAGATGTTTTTATGTTCGCCTTCGATAACAAAACCACCCGGATTTCCTCCGTAAGTTCCATCAGGAAACGAACTTGAATGAATGGCATTTACATATTTTACTCTTCCAAAATCAAAATTCCAGCTTCCACCGTGATTCATTGGATGTGCTTCAAAACCTTTGGCAGCATAATAACCCGCAATCTCGGCATTAGAAACGATAACCGCACCGGTACGTTTAGCAATAGCCTCCACATCTAAACGGTACGTTTAGCAATAGCCTCCACATCTAAAACATGATCGCCATGCGCATGTGTTAGCAAAATATAATCGGCTTTTAAACTATCTATATCAATATGCTCAGCCAATGGATTTGCCGAAATAAAAGGATCTACAATAATATGTTTTCCACCCACTTTAATCCCTAAAGCAGCATGTCCGTAATAAGTTATTTTCATATCTAAAATTTATCTTCCGCCTAAAAGCGTGTTAACAACTATATCTGAAAAAAAGTAAATCATACACAAAGACAATAAAACCGAAAGTAAAAAAGTACTTAAGGCTAGTTTTTTTAATTCAGGATCTAAAGCTCTAGGATCTTGATTTTTAGACACCGTAATTAAATGCTTAGTTAAAGGGATGTAAGCCAATAAAAACAGGTATTGATCAAATTTGAATTCACTAATAATAGCAAAAACTAAAGTCAAAACCATCGCCCCAACGATTAAAAAATAGTGGTATTTTTTCGCTTTTTCGCCTCCAATTTTTACCACAATGGTATTTTTTCCTGCCTTTTTATCAGAAGCTTCATCGCGCATATTGTTCAAATTCAAAACACCTACACTTAAAAAACCAATAGCCATAGCAGGCAAAACAAGTTCGAAATCCAATTGTTTTGAATATAAAAAGTTAACTCCCAAAGTACTTACCAATCCGAAAAAAACGAATACAAATACATCACCATAACCACGATAGCCATAAGCGGTGTTTCCAACAGTATAACGAATAGCGGATAATATTGCCAGAATTCCTAAAACAAGATAGAATAATGAATAGAACAAATTAGTATCTCTAAAAGCGTAATAAATCAATGCCATTGCCGAAAGCAAGGTCAAAAAAGAAGTGATAATAATAGCGCGCTTCATGGCAGCAGGCGTAATCACACCGCTCTGAATGGCACGTTTGGGACCTATACGATCTTCGTTATCGGTTCCTTTCATTCCGTCGCCATAATCATTGGCAAAATTAGAAAGGATTTGCAATCCTAATGTGGTTAGAATGGCAAAGCCAAAAAGTCTCCAATTGAATACTTCTGTTGGTGTTAATATTTCATCGGTAGGATGTGCCAGAGCATACATACTCCCCACAATAATTCCCGATACAGACAAAGGTAAGGTGCGCAATCTTGCGGCTTCAATCCAGTGTTTCATTATTTTATTATTTATGATTTTAGAATGTAGATTTTAGATTTTTCATTCTGATTTAAATTTTTTCAATATAAAATCTAATATCTAAAATCAGAAATCTACAATATATTATGGCAACCATTTCTTTTCAAAGTTAGGCTTTCTTTTTTCAAGGAATGCATTTCTACCTTCCTTAGCTTCTTCAGTCATATACGCTAACCTTGTCGCTTCTCCTGCAAAAACCTGTTGACCAACCATACCGTCATCGGTAAGATTCATCGCAAATTTCAGCATTTTGATAGATGTTGGCGACTTTGCCAAAACTTCCTGAGCCCATTCGTAAGCCGTAGCTTCCAGTTCGTCATGCGGAATTACAGCATTCACCATTCCCATTTCAAACGCTTCCTGAGCCGAATAATTACGACCTAAAAAGAAAATTTCACGAGCTTTTTTCTGCCCGACCATTTTAGCCAAATAAGCCGAACCATAACCTCCGTCAAAACTAGTTACATCGGCATCCGTTTGTTTAAAAATAGCGTGCTCTTTACTTGCCAAAGTCATATCGCAAACTACGTGCAAACTATGTCCGCCACCTACAGCCCAACCTGGAACTACAGCAATAACAACTTTTGGCATAAAACGAATCAAACGTTGTACTTCCAGAATATTCAATCTATGATAGCCATCATCGCCTACATAACCTTGATGACCGCGTGCGTTTTGATCGCCACCGCTACAAAAAGAATAAATTCCGTCTTTAGTTGAAGGCCCTTCGGCTGATAATAAAACAACACCTATAGAAGTATCTTCTTGAGCATCGTAAAAAGCGTCGTATAATTCAGAAGTTGTTTTAGGTCTAAAGGCATTTCTAACATTGGGTCTGTTGAAAGCTATTCGGGCAACACCGTTGCATTTTTTATAAGTAATATCTTCGTATTCTTTTGCTGTGATCCAATCCATCTTAATGGGTTTAAATTATTTTAGCGTAAAAATAAATCATTTTTTACACTTTATCTATGCTATCCTTTATTTAGCCTCAAAAAAGAATCCTGAACTTAAAAACAAAAATCGCACAACAAAATATCAACCAATCAACTATCGGTTTAAAATAAGTATTTTATTACTTATTTTTTTATACATTTACCATAGTTCCTAACATACAATAAAAGGCTTTGAATATGAATATATGGAATAAATACACTTCAATTATTAGAGACAATATCCTGACTTCTTCTCAGGAAAATAAAGATCTAAAATATTGGCGAGATGATATGTTTTCGAATACCATAATATACATCATTCCATTAAGTGTTATTGCGTTGATCCCTTCGGTTATTTGGGCATTCGAAGAAAAACTTTATCTCATGGTTGTAGTTGATATATTAGCTGTTTTTCTAGCTATTATTACAGGAATAAAAAAAGAAATCAAAATAAAAAAACGCAAACTATTATTCATAGGTACAGTGTACACTCTAAGTTCTTTCCTTATTTATTTTGTAGGCCTAAACAGTACACTTTATTTGCTGGCAGCTTGTTTTTTAGCAACATTTATTTATACTTTTAAAAACCAATATGCTCCTGCTCTATTTAATGTATATATTTCTATTTTATATATATACCTGTATTATCTCGATTTAACTCCTCCACACAATATCAATTTTAAATCCAATGAACTTTTTGCAGTTTTTTCAAATCTAATTTTCCTTAGTTTTTTAGTTTGCTCCTTAGTTCCAAAACTTTTTAATGGTCTGGATGAGAGTTTTAAAAAAAGTATTCATCACACCAAAAAAATCGAAAAACAAAATGAGGTATTAAAAGAAATCACCTGGATTCAATCGCATGTAGTGAGAACACCGCTATCACGACTAATGGCAATTACCAATCTTTTAAAAGAAAACGACAACACCGAAGAAGAAAAAACATTTCTAATAGACAATATTATTGTGTCGAGTAAAGAATTAGATCAAGTAATTAAAGAAATTGTCACCAAATCTGAAAGCATAGGTTCTTCTGAAAATTAATTTACAATTTTTTCGAAATTAACTGCAAAATAACTTTGCAGTAATCCTTCTCCCGTTAATCCTTTAAAAGTGTTAAATTTTATCGAATAAAGACTTTTTTTTGAAAACCGAAACATTTTTTTTATTAATTTTAGACATAGTTAGTTCAGGATTTGGTCAAATATTTACAATACCAACTAACTTAAGAGTTACTTCACGGATTTATTAACCTAAAAAAAGAATATTGAAACAAACAACGCGCTTTATCACTCTTTTTAGTAAGTTACTAAATTTAAATTACCGAAAAAAAGAGCCCAAATGGGAAACACTAAAGCCTATTAGAATTTACTCAAAGTAGCACCAACGGTAAACATTTGGATTACTATACAAGATGAAAGACTCATTAAAATGAATTTGTAAAATCCAAAGAAAACGACACAAACCAACGGCTTTTATTGCAAAATGGGATTCCAAATAGTTTTTAGAAGTTAAAAAAAGATAAAGAAAGAACAGTTCACGAGAAACCGAAATTATGGTTTCCAATTGTAAAATACATTATAGCTAATCCAAAAATAAGAATAGCTGTAAAAAGAGAAAGACTAGCCATCAGGACTAGTCTTTCTTTTTTTTATTCTTTTACGAGATAAATTCCGTCTTCCTTAATTTCGATTAGTTTCTCTTTGTACAAAGCTCCAATGGCTTTCTTAAAAGTCTTTTTACTCATTTTCAGAACCGTTTTGATATCTTCGGGATGCGAATTGTCATTTAATCTTAAAAAACCACGGCTCGCTCTTAATTCGTCCAAGATTTTCTCGGCATTCGGTTCAATGCTTTCATAACCTTGTTTTTGTAACGAAACATCTATTTTATTATCAGGACGAATGTTTTTAATAAAACCGCGCATTCTATCTCCAGTACGAATAGCATCATCATAAACTTCGTCTTTATACAAAAGTCCTTTGTGCTTCTCGTTAATAATTACATTAATTCCAATTTCAGTAATGTGCGAAACTATCAATTCTACTTCTTCGCCATTCTCCACCGTAAGATTTTCGTTATCAAGAAATTGATTCGTCTTACTTGAAGCCACCAATCGATTGGTTTTTTCGTCCATATAAAGGTAAACTAGATAACGTTTTCCTTTTTCCATCGGTCGGGCTTGTTCCTTAAACGGAACCAGAATGTCTTTTTCCATTCCCCAATCCATGAAAGCGCCCACCTGATTGGTGTAATTCACACGCAAAAGTGCAAATTCATTCAACAAAATATAAGGTTCCAATGTGGTAGCCACAGGACGTTGTTCGTGATCTAAATAAACAAAAACAATAAGCTCTTCGCCTATTTCAAATTCGTTAGGTACATATTTATTAGGCAAAAGGACATCGTGAATTCCTTCTGGATCTTTTTCGGGGTTACCCAAAAACAATCCTACTTTAGTATCACGCAATATCGTTAAGCTGTTGTATTTTCCTATTTTAAGCATTTTCTTCTTTTTTCTAAGCCGCAAAGGTACTAAGAATTTATTACGCAAAGTTTCACAAAGAGACACAAAGTTGCGCAAAGTTATTTTTAGCTTGAAATAACTCAAAAATTAATGGCACATATCATCTTCCAACATGACACAATTAGCTAATTGCCGTTGTTAAATTGACTTTTCCTTAGTATCTATTTTTTTTGAATTAAATCTTCTTATTTTTTAATCGTATAAAAAACATTTTTCACCACAGGAATTCCACTTCCAGTGATTCCTTCTAAGGCGACTTTTACTCTGGTTTCAGCCTTAGTATTGTAAAAATTCACACTTGCGTTTCCAGTTTTATCCGGATGCACATACGGATTCCAGTAAATTGTATTTCTTACAGCGGCCTGATTATCTAACTCCTGATTTGGTTTTGCGGGATCGGGAACATAAAACGTCCGTGCGGTGTAAAAACCATCAATATCTTTCTTAATAGAATGAAAAACTTCTTTTTTAGCATGTTGTCCGGTATTAGCCTTAGTAAAAATGGAAATAATACCATTAGCAGCTTTTTCTCCATAATAAGCTGTTGCAGTTGCTCCCTTTACTGCTTCAATCTTTAAAACATCTTCAGGTTGGATAAAACCTACCTGTCCTCTATCAACAGCTTCAAAACCATCTATAATAAAAAGTGGTGCTCCTTCAAAACGCGTAAATCGTACGGAATCATCAGAGGCAACAACACCCGGAATATTTTGTTCAATCAGTTGAAAAATATCCGTAAACGTAGCCACGCTTTCATCTGGAACATAACTGTTATCTGCAATTCCGTAGAATACCGGTGGCAGACTTTTCTTTTTAGCAACAATTTTTACTTCGTCCAGAATATTTTCAGGTTTTACTCCAAAAGCAGCAAATTTCCTGTACACATTATCAACCAGCATTCTTGTTGTTATGTCCCAATTGATAGCTTTATTTTCGATCGAAATACGAATAGGTTTTTGTTCTATTGGGTTTAATAATAATTCGCCTCTAAACTTCCCTTTCACATTTCTGGAATTTAAAAACATACCGGTTTTTCCGGAAAACATCAGGTTTTCAAACTTAAAACCGCCCTCAGAATCTGTAGTAGCGTTAAAAATATTAAAATGCTTTTTATTCATTAATGCCAGTGTCATCGTATTATTTACTAATGCCTTATCGCCAAGAAGTTGCTTTACCCTACCCGATATCGTAATTCCTTTTTCAGCAATATAAGAAACAGAATCATTAATTTTAGGAGCTGTTTTCCATATAAAATCACGCCAGCCCTGAGTTAAAATTAAATTATCTAAATGTTCTAATCGTTTGGGATTAGTTGCATCAAAATAATACGCAGGATTATGTATTTTTCCTCTTATATCTGATTCCATCAGGTAATAAGAACTAATAGTGGAGTCATCATCTTTCTCTTCTGTTATTCCGTTTTTGTCTGTTACACTTAATGAAAAACTGGCAGATTTCCCAAGCCCTGCTTTTGATTTTGAAGTCAAATTAATAGTCGCTTTTTCATTAGGCTGATAAGTTCCTTTATCTGTTATTATTTGTACATCCAAATCATGTTCTTTTTCAATATAAATCAATCGTTCGCTTAATGGTTTGGAACTACTGTCGTAAAGTGTAATTTGGCATATCCCTTCAGGAAGTTTATCTTTTGCCAGTTCAAAAGAGAGATTACTTTCAGTTAGCGTTTGAGTTGTTTCAAAATAAGTGATTCCTCGCGATTTACAAACAACAATAAGTTGCTCATTAGGACTAAGTGCTAACGTCTCCGGATTTGTATTAATAACGATAATGTTTCTGCCTTTAAAATTCCTAAAGCTTAGTGCATGCCCATTTTTAAGTGCATCCGGAAGATCGGTACGTTGTACTAATCCTGATTGTGTTTTAATTTTTGCGTAATATTTTTTGCCCTGATTGGGTATAATTTGAAATTTCCCCATACCATCGTGAGCACTTTCAAATGAAGTAACCAGTTCACTATCTGAATCAAAAACATCTGCTGTAACAGTTATTGGATTTCCGTTACCGTCAACAGCCTTGAATCCTATGACACTGGCGACATTTTCTAAAAGTGAACCACCTTCCGGAAAAAAATAAACCTTAATTGCATTTTGTGTACCCGCATTACCCCCATTATTTTGAACCAATTCAAACTTTGATTTATTGGCCTTCGAATGGGATTCGAAAACATCAATAATTTGAATTTCTTTTTTAAAAACAAAATCTTCTCCAAAATTTCTGTTCCAATTCGTATAAGCACGCAATTGATACACACCCGGTTTTACACCAAGAGAATCGGCCAAATGAAAATCGCCATGCCCTAAACCCATTTCTAAATTGGTCTTATTTCGGGCAATTATTTTAGAATCGGGAGCGATTAATTCGACATATAAAATATTACTATTATCAAAAAGCAGATTATTAGATGCGCGAACATTATAAGCTTTGTACCATAAATCTTCACCAACAAAATAAGTCGTTCGATCAGTATGAAGATAGACTTTTTCAATATCGGAAATTGATTTTTTATCTTGGGCTTGTAAAAAGCCAAATGATAGTACAAACAAAAAAACACAAACTACACTGTAATTTTTACTTCTTATAAAAGCTTCAACCATATAGATTCTAAAATTATATTACACAATAAAAAACCAATTAAAACATGTAAAATTCTTAATAAATCACACCGCAATTATTAAGCCAATAATTACAAAAAGAATGTTAATTTCACATCAAGAGATGACTTAATTAAAAATTAAAAAGAATAACTGTTGAATTAAATGATTAAAATAGCCGTTAAAATACTGTAAAATCAATTAAAAAAAAATGAAATTATAGCGGCTTGTTAATTTATTTATTCTAATTTTTTTATGGTATAATAAGTTTTTTTAACAACAGGAATTCCCATTGCAGTAATGCCTTCTAAAGCAACTTTTACATTGGTTTCTACCTTAGTATTATCAAAGTTTACAGTTGTATTACCTGTTGTGTCTGGATGTACATAGGGGTTCCAGTATATTGTATTTCTCACCGAAGCTATATTATCCAATTCTGGATTTGGTTTTTCTGGACTTGGCATATAAAAAACACGTGCAGTATAAAAACCGTCTATTTCTTTTTTGATTAGATGAAAACTTTCTTTCTCAGAAGTATTTTTAGCTCCTTTTTTAAGATAAATAGCAATAACTCCATTAGCTCCTTCTGAGCCATACACAACAGTACCTGGTCCTTTTAACGTTTCTATTTTTTCAATATCACTTGGTTGAATAAAATCTATATCTGTTTCATTAATCAAAGGAAAACCGTCTACTACAAAAAGTGCTGGTTGATCAAAACGCATAAATCTAACAGAAGTTCCAGTTGTAACAACTCCAGGAACTACAAACTGAATAAAATCATAGATATTACCAGTGACTGGCGATTTTTCGTCAACAACGTATGAAAAATCAGGAATACCATGCATGCTAAATGTATTGTTTTTTTTAGTCCCCGTAATTTTCACTTCATCCAAAATATTTTCGGGTTGTATACCAAAAGCTATGTTTTTCTTAAATACATTATCCACTATTCTTTGTGTAGAATTAGACCAATTGATTTCTTCTTTTGGAAACAAAACACTAATTGGAGCTGGATCGATAGGGTTTACTAAAATTTCTCCTCTAAATTTTCCTTTTTCATTTCTGGAATTTAAAAACATATTGATCTTATCAAAAAACAAGATATTTTCAAATTTGAATCCCCCATTAATATCAGTAATTGTATTAAAAATATTGGTATGTTTTTTACTCATCAAAGCCAAAGTCATATTGATATTTATTAATGGTTTTTCACCCAAAAGTTGTTTCACTCTACCTGATATTGTGATGCCTTTTTCGGCTTTATAATCAATCGCATCATTAGTTTTTGGAATGTTTTTCCATACAAAATCGCGCCAACCTTGGGTTAAAAGCAAATCATCTAAATGTTCGAGTCGTTTTGGATTTGTTGTGTCAAAATAATAGCCCGGATTATGGACTTTCCCTCTAATATCTGATTCCATCAGAAAATAAGAACAAATGCTTGTACCCAAATCTTTATCTTCTACTTCTCCGTTCATATCTGTAACACTCAATGAAAAACTGGCAACTTTTCCTTCACCAGTCTTCGATTTTGAAGAAACATTTATCGTCGTTTTTTCATTGGGCTGATAACTCGTTTTATCTGCCACTAATTGCACATCTAAATCAGACTCTTTTTCAATATAAACCAAGCGTTCACTTTGAGGTTTAGCATTATTGTCATAAACTGTAATTTGGCTTATACCTTCAAGTATTTTCTCTTTAGGAAGCTCAAAAGACAATTTAGTTTGTGTTAATGTAAATTCATTTTCAAAATAGGAAACCCCTTTAGATTTACAAACCACCGCAAGTACAGCATTGGGGTTTTGTGCTAGGGTAACTTCGTTAGTAGTAATACTCACAATATTTCGCCCTTTCAAAGTTCTAAAACTCACTAAATAACCTTGTTTAAGTACATTTGGAAGTTCTAACTTTAGAACTTCTCCTAGTGGGGACTTAATTTTCGCAAAATATTTTTTCCCCTCCTGTGGAAGTATTTGAAATTTCCCCATTCCATCATGGGGGCTCAAAAACATTGTAACCAATTCGTCATTAGAATCAACAATTTCTCCCGTTACATTTATTGGATTTCCATTTCCATCAACTGCTTTAAAACCTACAACACTAGCCACGTTTTCAATGAGAGAACCTCCTTCGGGGAATAAATCAACTTTAAAATTACTTCCTTTCCTAACTGTGGAGCTGTTTCCTTTTATTTTTTTATCTGAAACACCATTTTTAATTGAGTTTGGTTTAGAATGACTTTCGAAAACATCGATAATTTCAATATTTTTTTTAAAGACAAAGTCTTCCCCAAAATTACGATTCCAATTAGTATAAGCTCTTATTTGATACACCCCTGGTTTTACACCCAAAGAATCCTGCAATTGAAAATCGCCATGACCTAAACCCATTTCTAGATTAGTCTTATTACGGGCAATTATCTTAGCTTCCGGTGAAATTAATTCTACATATAAAATGTTGCTATTATCAAACAGTACGTTATTATAGGCACGTACATTATAGGCTTTATACCATAAATCTTCACCAACAAAATAGGTAGATCTATCTGTGTGAAGATAGACTTTTTCAATATCGGCAACTGTTTTTTTATCCTGTGCCTGTAAAAAACCAACTGAGAATACAACCAATAAAAAGGAAAAAAGATGATGTATTTTCATTCGTACAAAAGATTCAAACATTTAAAATATAAATTAAAATTAAACAATATCTAAAAAGCCTAAAGATATATAAAAATCTTATTAATTTACAAAATAAAAAAAATCTTCTGTAATAGAATTATCAGAGTAAAATTATAAAAATCAATTAGAGTAAAAAACTAAACCAGTTCATTAAAAAACTGCTTCAATACAGCATCATTTTCTAGTGTTGGCGTAAATACTTCTAAAATAGCAGCCTGATTATTTTGAGCAAACAATTGTTTTAAACCATTTTGTAAGGTGGTTTCATCATTCGCAATTATATATTCAAAACCATACATTTTAGCCAAATGTTCCGATGTTAAACTATGCGATGTTTCGAAAAAAGTATTGAAAACAGGAGTTTCAGCATGTCCAGGCAAAATTCTAAAAATACCTCCTCCTCCGTTATTGACCAGAATAATTTTGAAATTATTTGGGATATAATTATTCCACAACGCATTGCTATCGTAAAGAAAACTCACATCGCCGGTAATAAAAACAGTTGGTTTATTGTTAGCAACCGCTGCGCCAATAGCTGTCGAAGTACTACCGTCAATTCCGCTGGTTCCACGGTTACAAAATACTTCAATAGAAGCATCAATTGCTATTAATTGAGCATAACGAATGGCAGCACTATTGCTTATTTGTAATTGGCTTTCTTGTGGTAAACTTTTAATTATTGCATCAAAAACAGAAAAATCAGAAAAAGGAACTTTGTTTAAAAAAGCGGCTTGTTTTTCTTTTCGAATCGATTTAATCTGATTCATTTTTTCGAAATAATCACTTTTTACAGCAATGGTTAAAGGCAAAAAATTAGCAAAAAAAGTATTCGGATTGGCTTCAAAATGTTTAGTCAGGATTCCAAAAGTGTCATAAGCGCGTAAAGAATCTATATGCCAATGCTGTGTGGGTTTGTATTTTCGTAAGAAGGCTTTGATACGTTTAGAAACAATCATTCCGCCAAAAGTGACTAAAATATCCGGGCAGAAATCTTCAAAATCCTCATTAGTAAAAGGCGTAATGATGGTGTCAATATTCGAAATAAAACCGGGATGATGCAAGTTAGACGTAGTTTCAGTCATTACTACCACCGATTCGTCATTGGCGAAAGCCTCAATAGTTGCCGCTGAAATTAAATTTGGATTGTTATTACCAACTAATACTAATTTCTTAGCGGATTGATTCCAGATAGCTGCAAAATCAGTCAAATCATCCACCGGAGCAATTGGATTTAAACCCGCAAAATGATGCACCATGGCATCCACCGAAAGTTCGGAAACTGTTTCGTACAAAGGTTCTTCAAAAGGAGCGTTAATATGAACCGGTCCTTTTTTATAAAAAGCGGCATCAATAGCTTCGTTGATTTTATGATCGTTTGTCTTTGAAGCTTCTTCGGTTAAATTAGCATTATACAAAGAATGATTTGCAAAAACATTTTCCTGACGAATGGTTTGTCCATCGCCAATATCAATTTTGCTTTGTGGTCTGTCCGCCGAAATGACAATCAAAGGAATCTGACTGTAAAAAGCTTCGGCAACAGCCGGATAATAGTTCAGCAATGCCGAACCCGAAGTACATACTACCGCTACGGGACGCTGGATTTGCTGGGCAATTCCTAATGCAAAAAATGCTGCACAACGCTCATCAGCAATACTATAACATTTAAAATCAGGATTAGACGCAAAACCAATGGTTAATGGAGCATTTCTGGATCCGGGAGAAATTACGATATCGGTGATTCCTTTGGCTAAACATATTTGGATGATGCTTTGCGCTAAAGGTATTTTGGGGTAAATCATTGTTTTTATTTCAAAAGAAAACAAAGATACAAAGATGCCTTAACTTTAAGACTTAAGCTTTACTTTTTTTAACAGATGCCTTAACTTTAAGACTTAAGCTTTACTTTTTTTAACCATATAAGTCATATAAGCTCAAAACTTATTTGACTTATATGATCCAAATTGTTTTGTCAATTTAAACATAAAAAAAAAGCGATTTCTAAACTAAGTTAAAAATCGCTTTTTCTATAAAAACAAAACTGTTTATTGCTTGATCCAGTTTACAATTTCTGGAGCATCGGGTTTAGTTTTTGAATAATATACTTCTACCAAATGTCCTTTTTCGTCAATTAAATACTTTTGGAAATTCCATTTTACTTCTGAATCTTTTACTCCATTTTTAGCTTTTTGAGTTAAAAATTGGTAAATCGGACTCATATCGGCACCTTTTACTGAGATTTTATCCATCATAGGGAACGTAACTCCGTAATTTAATTTGCAAAAAGTCTCAATGTCCTTGTTTGTTCCTGGTTCTTGAGCATTGAAATTATTAGCTGGAAAACCTATAACCGTGAACCCCTTGCTTTTGTATTCTTTATAAATTGCTTCCAGTTGCTCGTATTGTGGTGTAAAACCACATTTAGAAGCTGTATTAACAATTAGAATTTTCTTTCCTTTTAAAGTCGAAAAATCAAAGGTTTCTCCATATAAATTATTCACTTTAAACTGATAAATACTTTGAGTATCCATGGCTTTCGATTTTTTATTTTGTGCCTGAGTCAATCCGTTAAAAAGGAAAAATATTGTGCAGGCTATAAATAATTGCTTTTTCATATCATTTTATTTTTTGATAAAATTAATCAAATTCAACACATAGTTATTCTTTTTGATAGCTAAATTCAATTAAACAAAGGTTAAATAAAACCCAACGAGAATTTGTTTTTATTGATAAGCAATTCTATTTCAGTCTAAATTTGGTTTATTTGGTGTAAAATTGTTGGATAAATCAAAAAACAAAAATCTTATCTGTTAATTAGATAAAAATCATACAATTCTAAATAAGTTTGCATAAGTTTGTATTGCAAAAAAAACAAAAAACTATGAGCCAGGACGAATTATTAGTTTTAATCTACAAAAAGGACGAAAAAGCCTTTACGTATCTTTATGATATGTATGCTAAAAGTCTATTTTCTGTGATTAGTGTTCTCATCAAAAATACTGAAGAAGCCGAAGATGTTCTACAGGAAGTATTTGTCAAAATTTGGAAAAACCTAGACAGTTATAACGAAAGCAAAGGACGTTTTTACACTTGGATACTCAATATTGCACGTAATACTTCTATTGATAAATTACGTTCTAAAAACTTTAACAATAGTCAAAAAAACCTATCTACTGATAATTTCGTAAATCTATTAGAAGACAGTAACAAACTGACGAACAAGGTTGATGGAATAGGAATGCAAGAATTTATTAAAAGGTTAAAACCTAAATGTATCCAAATAATAGACTTATTATTTTTTAAAGGTTACACCCAACAAGAAGCAGCTGAAGAACTTGAAATTCCTCTAGGAACTGTAAAAACACACAACCGAAACTGTATTAATGATTTAAGAAACTATTTGAAAGTATAGTACAATGGAAACGAAAGAATATATAGAATCAGGCATATTAGAACTTTACGTTTACGGTTCGTTAACCGAATCTGAAAGCGAAGAAGTAGCAGCAATGGCTAAAAAACACCCCGAAATTAATGCTGAAATTATAGCAATTGAAAAATCAGTTGTAGCATTATCTTCTAGTTTTTCTCCATTTCAATCGGCTGAAAATTATGCTAAGATTAAAGAAAAATTAAATTTAAAAGCTCCAGAAGTAATCCCAATGGCTCCTAAGAAAAATTGGTCACAATACATCGGTTGGGCTGCTGCAATATTATTATTAGTAGGTATTGGATTCCAATACAATCAATTAGAAGAAACTAATAAACAAGTAGTAAACGCTACTACTGAAAAAGCAAAAATTGAAAAAGAACGCAATGCACTAGCTCTTAAAAAAGCTGCAATTGAAACCAATTTAGCCGTTATAAAAGACGAAAAAAATACTGTAGTTGCTCTTGGTGGTCAAGCCGTTGCTCCAGAATCTTCGGCTAAAGTATACTGGAACAAAGAAACCCAAGTGGTTTATGTAGATGCTTCTGGATTACCTGAACCTCCTAAAGGCATGGTTTACCAGGTTTGGGCTTTAAAATTAAATCCGCTTACGCCAACAAGCATCGGATTACTGGATAATTTTGATAAAAATGACCAACGTTTTTTTGCAGTTAGTAATACGGGAGATGCTCAGGCATTTGGAATTACATTAGAACCCGCTGGCGGAAGTGTAAGCCCTACTCTAGAACAATTATATACTTTAGGAAAAGTATAATCATTAAACATTTATTATTTTACCATTAAGAGAGTTAAGAAAATTAAGAAAAAAACTTAATGAACCTTAAATTTCTTAATGGTTTAAAAAACTTCATTTTAAAATAGACTAAAGACTTTCAATTGAAAGTCTTTTTTGTTTTACACAAGTTGTAGTTTGCATTGATTATATTTGCACAATTATTTTTTTCATGAGCTATACTCTTCTTTCTTCACCTCTTCAAGGATTTACCGATTTTCGTTTTAGAAATGCCCAAAATAAATACTTTGGAGGGATTGATACCTTTTATTCTCCTTACATTCGTTTAAACGGAAAACTGGTTGTTAAATCGTCTTATCAACGTGATTTATTGCCAGAAAACAATACAGGTTTAGAAGTGATTCCACAAATCATCACCAATGATGCTGACGAATTTTTATTTGTTTCCAAATATGTTCAAGAATTAGGATATAAAGAACTCAATTGGAATTTAGGTTGTCCTTATCCGATGGTAACCAAATCAGGAATGGGTTCAGGATTGATTTGCCAAACCCAAAAAATCGATGATATACTTAAAAGAGTGCATGCCGAATCAGACATTATTGTATCGATGAAAATGCGTTTGGGATATGATTCGCCCAATGAAATTTTGAATGTATTGCCTCTTATTGAAAAATATCCAGTAAAAAATATTGCAATTCACGCCCGCATTGGAAAACAATTATACAATGGTGGAGTGAATTTAGACGGTTTCCAGCAATGTGTCGATAATACCAAACTCAAACTATATTACAATGGAGATATTACTTCGGTTGCCCAATTTCACAAAATGCAGGAACGCTTTCCTACAATTGATCATTGGATGATAGGTCGCGGCTTAATTGCCGATCCTTTTTTGCCTTCTATGATAAAAAATAACAGCTCCGAATATCCATCTAACAAAATGGAATTGTTCAGCGATTTTCACGATACTTTGTACACCGGATACAGTGAATCCTTATCAGGAGCCACGCATATTTTATTAAAAATGCACCATTTATGGGAATACTTTTCGGTGATTTTTTCGAATCCGCACAAAGTACATAAAAAAATAAAAAAGGCTAAGAGTATTCGAAATTACGAGCAGGCGGTTAGAGAGATTGTTAAGGAGGGATAAATGATACTAAAAACAAAAAGAGCGTGAAACTAAATTTTCACACTCTTTTTCTAATTGTAAGGAATTCCACTAACTAAAGCATTTATCTTACCCAATACCAAATAATAGTTGGATTTGGGTTTGATGTACCTCCATTTCCGTTTCCTATCCACGGAGTAGGATTCCAACCATTACATGTAGAAACTAATGTTCCCCACCAATTACCGCCGCCATTATCTGTAGTTATGGTTCCACATTGACCTTCTTCTTGATACCATGGCATTCTTTGACCAATACCTTCACTTTCATAATACTCCCAAGTTCCAAATTTTGTATTAAGCGTAATATTTGTTTGAGAGTTATCTTGCTTTACAAAACTATAATCTCCATTGGCTGTCCAAATACCACCGTGACTTCTTCTTGTTCCTGCATCAATCATGTATTGAAATCCACTCGCGCTTTTTTTAAGAAAATTAGCCCAACCAATAATAGAATAATTAGGAGTAATAGTACTCTCTACATCAGTAGTATTTGTAAATGGAATACTTGTATTTAATGAAATAGCATTACTATAATCCCATCCTGAGTTATTTGAGTTTTTCATAATCAATGTCCATCCCCCACCATCGGTAGTCATATCGGCATAAATTTGAAAAGGAACTCCTCCATATATATTAGGATTTTTAATCCAATACAGTCCGTCTGTAGCTGATGGAAAGTCCTGTTTGATTTGATAAGCACTTATAGATGCTGTTGCGGCTGTCAAACCATCACCCCAAGAGGAAGTAATTTTTCCATTTACATTTACCCCATTTCCAAAACCTATATTGCCATTTTTATTTACAGCTACAGAATATACAATTGAAGTTCCTCCATTTTTAGTAACTATTGGAATCATCACATTTGTTGATGCAGATGATGTTGCTACAGATGCAGAACAATTATTTGAATTGGTGTAATTAACCGTTATCGATTTACTACCTCTTGTCAACCATTTTAAGACAACACTATTAGAAGCTGCCGTTCCTCCCGATGTGATTGAATAATCGGTATTTATAACTCCTGGAAACGTCCATACGTAATTCGTTTGACCTGTTTCTGTCGTGTAAGTAACATCAGTATCAATGGCTACTGTTGCTGCTGGTTGAGTGGTAAAGGTTGGTGTTGGAAGTGAATTTACGGTTACCAATTGAGAAATACAGTCCGTATTTGCATTAGTTCCTTTTCTCTTCACGTAATAGTTGGTACTCGCAGTTGGTACTACATTTATTGATGTTCCTGTTCCTTCAATAGGACTTGCTGCTAATTCGATAAAATCGATATCCATAGTCACACCACTACTAACTGCATAATCATATCTAAAACCAGTAATATTACTATCCCTCCAATTTGCATGTGTTGACATATCAATAGTTGCGGTATGCCAAGCATTATCAGATATTAAAGCTTTATCTAAATAATATCCACCATTAGGAACGGTTATAGCTGAATTTAAAAAGAAAAATTGGGCGACTCCAGCGGTTCCTGAAGTCACTCTGTATCTAAAATTGATATATTTATTAACATTAGGATCAAAAGAACCAAGATTATACATTGCAATACCAGGATCAAGCGTCGAAGATGTAACATTCAGAATTCCATCGAGATTGGAATTAACTGTAGTAGCTAAGGTGGTATAGGGTTGCGTATCCCAACCTTGATGAAAAGCTTCATCGCCACAGGCACCGGCATACCAAACATCAACTACATTTGAAGCTGTACTTCCACCAGAAGCCATCAATGTGGTACTGGCACCGTTACAAATTGAAGTCGTTCCTGAAATTCCTGTTGGGGCTGATGTTTTAGAGAATATAGCGATTTCATCAATACTACCGGATCTTAAAAAAACATCAATCCTATCAAAGTCAGGAGCAAAACTAGTTGCTGTCGCAGATGGACTCGTAGGATTTGAATAATCAAACGTGGATAAATCAGGATTAATCCACATATCCGTTTTATTCAAGTTATAGTCTATACGAACCAGTACTAGGTTTTGTGCACTTAAACTTGAAGAGGTAGAACTCAAATTAGCAAGTGAAGCCGCTAAAATAGACATATTCGAACCACTACTTGATCCTATACCACCAGTTTGAGTTCCTCCATTGTAAAACCTTATAGTTGGAGTCCCTCCTCCTGGAGCAGCTTCAAAAACAGAAATAAATTGAAAATAAACAACCCCTTCATTTTGCAATGGAAACGATCTTCCTAAAGATGCAATATCATTACAATCACCAGAATTAGCACTATAACACGTATTGTCAAATTCTGCTTTGAGCCCAGCTGTTGTTAAACCAGTATAAGTAAATCCAATTGTTGCTGTTTTCAAATATTTATACATATAGGATTTTACCCAATTAGTTGACCAACCAGTACCTCCACTAGCATTCAACAATGATGAACCACTGCTATAATTAAATCCTTCGTAAGCAACAAGATTAAAGCCTGCTGGAATTGTTTGAGCATTTACGTAAAAAGAAAATAAAAGGAGATATAAAAAATGAACCTTACAAAGTAATTTGTTTAATTTAAATGTATTCATCTAGTTAATTATTAAAAATTGGTTCATTAATAATAGAAATCCATTTGAATTCTATCTCCAGCTGTTAAAGTATAAGATCCGTTATTTTCTGGAACATAGGTTAAAGTAGACCCACTAACAGAATAAGCTGTTTTACTTATTCTGATACCGTTAATGTACATTTTTACTTTACTATTTACAAATGGTGTTTGTGTCAAGGTAAAACTGGTTTGAGCCGCTGTTGCCGTAAATTCATCAGCGACTTCTCTTACTGCTGCAGCCCCAGCAGATACCGAACCATCTGCCATTAAATATTGAGAAGAAGTCCCTGTGGCTGTTTTAAAACCTGTAGTTTCCAATTGTCCAGTCATTTTCCAATTGGTTCCATCAAACTGAGCGCCAATAGTTGCAGAACCATTTGCGAGAATAATATTGTTCGTGATTTCTGGAGATAAGCTCAGAGCCCTACCAATAATTGTATTATTACTTCCTGTAGTAATGCCATTTCCAGAGTAATCTGGGCCAATAATAGTATTATAGTTTCCTTCGGTCAGAGAATAAGCCGACTGATTACCTAATAAGACATTATGTTTTCCAATGGTCAAGTTATAACCCGCTGAAGAACCAACTGCAAGGTTATTTTGAGCCCAAGTTATACCGTTCGATGAAACGTTATACATTGAGTTATTTCCAATAGCAATATTATTTGTGCCTCGTTGATCGTTATATAAGGCCTGATATCCAATTGCAATTTCATTGTCTCCATATGACAATGATTTAAGAGCATCAATACCAAAGGCTAAACTCTGAAATGAATTATTATTACTTCCGCCATTATTAGCAAAACCAATTTTCATGATTTTTGATCCAGACGAATTAGTATTCAATTGAATACCTATCGATGCAGCGCTAAAAGTTTTATTTCCTGCAATAGTTTGATTAGTTGTTAAATCTACAAAGTTTTGGGTAGATGCCCCAGTTCCTCCGTTAGCAATAGGTAAAACTCCACTGTAAGCGGTAGCTGTGGTGCTCGGAGTTGTCCAAGATAATGTACCGCTACCTGTTGTACTCAAAACCTGACCTGAAGTACCATGTGTTTTTGGATAGGTAACTGTTCCGGCTGTAAGTGTACCGCTTGTTTTTACATCAGTCACATTCGTGTTTCCTAATTGAATGGTATTACTTGTGGTTACGCTCGACTGGTATCCAATAGCTGTTGCATTTGTTAAAGTAGCTGAGCCTGCATCAGCATTTTCTCCTAAGAAAGTATTGTTGGTTCCGGTAGTTATAGCATCACCAGCGTTATTACCTACCGCAGTATTATTGTCCCCATTACTGTTTAAAAGAGCTTGTACTCCAATCGCGGTATTAGCATTCGCTGTATCCAATTTGGCTAAGGCAGCATATCCAACAGAAGTGTTGTTTACTGCAGAAGTCATTATTTCTGAACTACGGAGGCCAATAGCGGTGTTGTTACCACCTCCAGTTGTATTTATTAAAGCTTTTTCTCCAATGGCAAGATTAGAACCCGTATTAAATTTTCCGTTTCCTATTCTTATGAGTTTTACGAAGATGTCAGAACTGAAAGTTTTGGTACCAGCAATAGTTTGGTTTGTTGATAAATCTACAAAACTTCCTGTGGTTGCAGCACTTACAGCGTTACTCACAAATGCAGTAGTAGCAATTTTTGTTGAATCGTCTCCGGCAGTTTGAGTAACGGCTACTGTACCTATAGGTAAAGTAGGAGTTCCTGTAAACGTTGGTGAAGCCAAATTAGCTTTTAAATCTAATGCGGTTTGTGTAGCTGTAGAAACTGGTTTATTCACATCGCTGATATTATCCACATTCCCTAATCCAACCATCGTTT
>NCET01000046.1 GCA_002280815.1 Flavobacteriales bacterium 32-34-25
GTGGTCAATTTGAACTGGAAAGTGGTGGTCAGTTTGCTCCGGAACTGGTGGTCAATTTACACTGGAAAGTGGTGGTCAATTTGACCGGTTTTTCCAATTGAAGCGATTAAATTTGAAAAAGAATTAAATGCTACTGATTTTACAACAATTGGTAATGTAGCAGTTGAAGATACAGCGGATGAAAGTTCAGTTAATAATGATTATTCTCTTGCAGACGCTGTAATCAAATACAAGCAATATTTAAACGGAGAGAGTTGTTACGCCCATTTGAAGAAGGATATTAGCGATGATTATAGAAAGGAGTTGTTACGCTATTGTAGATATTTTTCTAAAAATGTCCATAAAACAAAAGATATTAGAAAGTTGAGGGTCAAAGATGTGAATAGGGATCACGTTTCTAAATTTTATATATGGGCGGAAAAAGAATTTAAGGAAAAGACATTAAAGAAGTGTATGAGTAGTTTGAAAGGTTTTTTTGCATTCCTAATAGATATTGAGGAAATCGAGATGAGAAATCCATTTAGAACTTATGTTATAAAAGAAGATGTTGCTACTGCTATTGAAACTATAAGTAAGGAAGAGTTTCAAGCGGTATTAAAAGCTGTTGATGATGCAGATTCTATGGCTAAATCAGGTACTAAAGGTAAAAAAAGAGATATGTATCGACCATATCTAAAAAATGCATATAAATTATTTTTGTTGACTGGGTGTAGACGAGAGGAATTAGTAGTTATGAAATGGGGTGATATCTGCAGTTTTGATGAAACTGTCAAATTTATATACATTGATAATATTAAAGTTCAAAGGATTAAAAATAGAAATAATGATTTACGACCAATTCCTATTACCTCTCAATTAATGGATCTGCTAATTGAATTAGGATACAATGACAATTATAAGCCAGAAGATTATATTCTATGTCCTAAGCGCACAATGGAATTACAAGCATTTATGGATTTTTTATCAAAGTCTTTTACTCATTATTGGAAGATTACTGGTATTAAAAAAGATTATAGCTTAAAAAATTTAAGAAAAACGTATTTTACATGGGTCAATAGAGTTATGGGGGATGATACAAAAATTGTATCTTCCCATTCAACTAATGATGTTTTGAAGAGGTTTTATTTAGATCCAAAACTTTCGAGTGTGATTGCAAAGGGTGCCGCCGAAATTAAAATATTTGATTGATAAAACAACCTTTGACAATAGTGTCAAAGGTTTTTCATGGAATCATTATTGACAATGTCCTAAAAAGTTTATAGTTTAAAGAAACTACTGGGTTTACTTTTTAATAAATATTTTTCTGATATTGAAATATAAATTTGTGCTGCAGAGAATTTAAAAGATTAGTAGGTGAAACATCATGAAACTATTTGGCTACTTGTGTATGTTGAAATCGGAAGAAATATAGCACTAATGATAATCTCCTTTTTAATTCTTTGATGATGCTTTTGAATTTCTAATATTCATAAATCAAATTAATTATATAATACAAATGACTTTAAATAACGATATTTACAATGTAAAATTAAAGTAAATGGGATACGATTTAGTTGGGTTTTCAAGAGCAGGAGATGTTTTTCATTATCGATGGGCTGCGAGACGTTCTCTAAAAATGATTTACCCTAATTCACTATTAGATTCCGTAACTGTGGAAGGTTCTCCGGACGAGGATAAAGCTGGTGAATATGTTATTGACCTAACTGAATGCTACCGAAAATCTGATGATGAAGTACAACAGCATGTAAAATATTATCAGCTAAAACACACTACAGTAAAAGAGGACGTACCATTTGTATTAAGTGATCTAAAAACTACTTTTGAAGGATTTGCAAAAAGATACAGCCAGCATGTAGGAAAAGACGAAATTAAATCAAAAGATATTTCATTTACAATTGTAACCAACAGGAAAATCGAGGATAACTTTAAAAATGGCATTGTAAGTATTGCCAATGATAAAACTGTAAATGAAACATTAAAAAAAACTATAGTTAAATATACAGAACTAGATAGTATTCAATTGAAGGAATTTTGCTCGCTCATAAATTTTGAAGACGGCGAGGGTAATTATAATACTCAGAAGAATGAACTTAAGGTTGAAATGTCGCAACTCATTTCAGGAACTTTTAACAACGCTTATGTTGACAGTATTATAACTCTCATGCAGGATAAAGTATTGCCTGATTCTAATGGTTTAATCGTTAAAGAAGACATATTAAATAGAATTGGAGTAACGTCTGAGAAAGCCATGTATCCGGCTGATGCAGTATGGGAAAATGTTGACAAGACAATTACACGCGTTCAACATACAACTTTAGTAGAAAATATATTATCATCAGATTCACCAATCATTATCCACGCAGAAGGCGGTGTAGGGAAATCTGTTTTTGCTAGGCAAGTTTTAAACTCCTTAACTGAAGAATCTATAGGCATTGCATATGATTGTTTCGGTGCCGGTGGATATCGAAATCGCAGCACGACACGCCACATGCACCGTACCGCATTAGTTCAAATAGCAAATGAATTAGCAGCAAAAGGTTTATGCCATCCACTCCTTGTACAAAGTACAACCCTTGATAGTGAAGTCATGCAAGACTTCCTATTGCGTATTAATTCTGCAACCTCTGCCCTGAAAAAAGCAAATGAAAATGCTACGTTGGTGCTTATAATTGATGCAGCGGATAATGCGGAAATGGCTGCAAAGGAATTTAATGAAACATGCTTCGCGCATGAATTAATAAGGGAAAATTTACCCCAAGGCTGTAAAATCGTATTCTTATGCAGAACGGAAAGAATTGATCTTTTGCAGCCGTTAGGTAGCACCATTAAATATGAACTTGACGGGTTTAATGCTGATGAATCGTTGGAAAACCTCAAAAATTATTTTCCAGATGCAAAAGAACAAGATGGAACAGAATTTCACCGTCTTACCAACGGAAATCCCCGTGTTCAAGCTAACGCCTTAGATTTTAAAACTGATTCTTTAACAGAATTACTAACTAATTTAGGACCAGGAGGGACTAGAATAGAAGATCAAATTGAGTTACAACTCAATAGAGCGGTAACAAGGATTGAGGACATGTATCCAGTAGGATTTAAAAATCATGTAAAATCAATCTGCCTAGGACTGGCAAGCCTTTCTCCACATATTCCCTTAGAAGTTTTAGCACGTGCAGCTGATGTGGAAATTACCACAATTAAAAGTTTTGTCGCGGACATTGGCCGACCACTTTGGATTTCAGATTTGTCTGTTCAATTTAGGGATGAGCCAACTGAGACGTGGTTTCGAAAGAAATTTTGTGCATCTACTGTAGAATTTCAAAATTACATCACCGTATTAGAGCCTCTGGCCAATAATTCAACCTATGTTTCTCAAGTGCTACCGCAACTGTATCTGCAAGCGGAACAATATGACAAGTTAATCTCTATCGCATTGTCTGATGAATTTTTACCAAAAGACAATCCAATTGATGCGAGAAATGTACGGGTATATCGTTTACAATTTGCTTTGAAAGCAGCATTAAAACTACGTCGATTTAAAGACGCTATAGGATTGGCCGTTCGAGCTGGAGAAGAAATGGCGGGTGAACAAAGGCAGTTATCATTATTAAGGCAAAATGTTGATTTGCTGGTATCATTGCAAGATCAAGAAAAGATAAAAGAATTAGCTTTTAAAAGATCAATTTTGGGTTCATGGGCAGGATCAGAAAATGTATATAGTTCATCACTTTTATCAGCAGTGGAAGGATATAGAGGTGAGGCACGTGGATTTCTAAGGTCTGCAATGAACTGGCTGAACGCATACTTTGAGCAATCAAAAAAGAAAAAAAGGCGTTCTCATTTTCATGAAGAAGAGAAATTGCAAGATGATGACGTACTGGAGCTTGCAAATGCTCACTTAAACATAAATGGTGTAGAAGGTTTTACCAAATTTATTACAGGTCTGAAACCCTATTCTGCGGTATATAGAACGATCAAAGTACTTTCTTCAAGGCTTATTGACAAGGGAGAATTTGAACTTCTTACTAAAATATTAGAGCAACTTAGTGCCAATCCTTATTACGTCGTTGCGATTACCGATGAACTTGGCAAGGTTGGACAATTTCCTGATAGGATATTACTAGAGAAATGTTTAAAAGCATTAAGTACTGAGAAAAACCGGATAAAGGTAGATACTAGTAGACACAATGATTCGATTACTCCTGGAATTCTTTCATTTTTAGAAGCATGCTTACAAAGGAATTTGCCCCAAAAAAATATATTGAAATCCCTTAACTACTATTTTCCGGAGCGAGCCAATCAAATGGTCTATAATTCGCATTTTAGTGATGATCGGGAGAAGTATTTAAGGTCTTTGGCTATCAGGTTACATATCGGTAAAAATGATACGACTGATTTAGAAAGTGTTATGCCTACAAATTTGATGGAGGTAGACAAAAAGCATCGCCAACATGATGATCAAAAGGAATTTGAATTTATAATTACTGGTTTACTACCATTATATAAAATGCGACTTAGCATATTAATAAATCAGCCATCAAACATATTGTTGTTTGTTAAGGAAGTAATACAAAAATCTAATCTTGCCCTTACAGGACGTTACAGATACAGTGATAATTTCCCATCAGAAATTGCAAACCTATATATTTCTATTTTTAAATGGTCGAAAAATTGTTCTAATGATGAGTTAAATGAATTTTTCCAATTGTATATTCAAAATAATGCTTCAATTAGGGTTAATCAAAAAATTAACCTAATACGAATTGCCTATCGATTAGAACACCTTAAAACATTTGCGAAGCAGTGTGAAGAAGCTGCATTTAACCTTATTAAGTCAATTACTGAAGATGGACCGGATGAAGCTGCAAATCGTTTTATCTTGCTATCTCGTGCTGTTTTAGTCGTATCAAGCGATGATGCCAGTGTGTATTTTGAGGATGCTATCGAAATAGTTTCTAAGTTCGGAGATGAGATCTACCAGCGATGGGAAGCGACGCAAGCTATTGCTAAGAAGGCTGTAAACACTACCAAGCCGGTCCCAGAACTTGCTTACCGCTTTATTCGGGTTGCAGAACTAGTAGGTGAAAATCTTCGCGAAAAACATTGGGACCGAGGCGAAGCTATACAGGTTTGCACAAAATTATCCACCTCAAGCGGAATAGCAGCGTTGAGTAGATGGCGTGAGAGGGAAATTGGAAGATTTGAATGGGTTGAATCAGCTCTGATACAGGAATTACTTTATAGTGAAAAAATTTCCATCCATACTGCAATTGCTTTATCTACTTTTCTTAATATTGACCAAATTCGTACTATTATTGGGAACTTGATCGAAAGTGAAATTTCATTGCAAGCCAAAAAAATATTAGTTGACCAATTGATACCACGTGTACAAAAAGAAGGTGCGTCCCAAGAATATTGGATCTCTCTCAAAAAAGCAGTTGAGCGCGCAGATATTAAAAATAATGTACTCGATGAAATTACAAGATCATTTCCGATCGAGATTGAGAAGAAAAGAGAAACTAAAAATCTGGCAGAGAAAAAGGACAAATCTTTTGACTGGGAAAAGATATTTTTGAATTCCGATTTAAATACAGTTGATGGACTTAGTAAATCTTTGGGCACATTTGAGATGAAAATTGAAGATCAAAATACGTGGATACACAAATCTGAATTTTGGAAAAATGTCCTTTATCGTATTGAAGAAAACGACATATATAATTTTCTTGGCAATTCTCTGAACACTAGAAACGTGTCACTTCATGATATCGAGGAAATTTTCCAGGCACTCCCATCAGATTGGAAGTCAAAAGTAAGTTTTAAAAAAAGGCTGTCGACGTTATTATTTTCCATAGGTCAAAAATTTGCTCATGAACTCGTTATTAGCTGGTATTATAAATCGACGATTGAGAAACTGTCATTGGAAACAGAGAAAATTGTAGACTTGCAAAATGGAATTTTTGAAGGTCTAGCAGCCGGTAATGAGTTTGTGGATGCCGAGAAGCTATTTGGATTTGCAGTCATTTCCAGTTGCCAACTTACACAATTGGAAGCAGTTGAGTTACTAGATTACACGCTTTCCAGATTTGAATTACATATTGATCAGGAATTTGGTGACGGATTACCAGATAAAATTTATAATGACATATTAGATATCTCGCGGAGTATAGCAGGCTTTATATGGTCCTCACTGGCTTCTCCAAAATCAGAAATTCGATGGAAAGCTGCACATTGCGTTCGAGAATTGTTCTACAATGATTGTAACGAAATAATAAACCAGCTTTTCTACTGGCTAGAGCAAGATTCTGCAGGGCAATTTGAGGTCAAAAATTATCCTTTTTACAATTTGCATGCCCGTCTATACTTATTTATAGCATTAAGTAGAGTTTCCTTGGAAAAAACCTCAATCATCGAGGAGTATGCTGAAATAATTAAATACTACGCCCTAAATGAGAAACACATTTTAATTCAAAAATTTGCTTCAGACATTGCGCTGAATATTATAAAGAGTAGACCTGCAATTTTTACTGATGCCGAAGTAAATTCACTTAAAAAAGTAACAAAATCTGATTTTCCAATAGAAACTGTTGATTACAACTATCAAATTGACAGTTACCTACACGCGGAAAAAGAAGTTAAGACAAAAGATGATTTTTATTTTGGATTTGATTTTGATAGCTATTGGTTTAAGCCATTAGGCGACGTTTTTGGAGTTTCTGGAAAGCAAGTGGAAGATCTTGCAGCGATTGTTGTGGAAGAAAAATGGGGAAATATTGAAGGTGGATATAACAAAGATCCACGAGTTGCCTTATGGAATAGTTCTAGCGATCAAAGTACTCATGGTTACAAGAGTAGTTATCCACGAACAGATCGACTAGATTTTTATATTTCGTATCATTCGATAATGATTGTAGCTGCACAATTACTTGAAAAAATGCCTACTGTAGTTCGAAAAAACTGGACCGATGATACTTGGGATGAATGGCTTTCGAGTCATTTGCTAACAGATAAAAATGGAAAATGGCTCTCAGATTTTCGAGATTCGGTTCCGACAACCAGTCCATCATGGGTAAAAAGCAATTATAAAGAAGATAAACAACTATTAATAGCCGATAATGAATTCATAGAATCGTTAATTGAGATAAGAAATGGGGACATTTGGTTAAATGTAAAAGGATTCTGGCAAGAGAGTAATGACAGCATTAAAGGTACTTATTACTTCACATCTGCACTAGTCTCGCCAGACACATCTGAAGCTTTGCTGAATGCATTATCTACCTGCATTAATTCTCACGACTACAAACTGCCCTCTTACAAAGAGAAACGCATGGAAATAAAATCTATGCCATTTGTGCTTAAAGGATGGATAAAAGATCGAGAAATTTCAAAAAGACTTGATGAGTTTGACGCATTCGCTGGCGAAATCAGCTATCCACCTTATCGATTAGGAAAAAAAATTATTAAGAAGTTGAACCTTTCAGTGTCGGAAGATGATAAAAATTGGTATGGTAAAGATTCAACAGAGCCTTCATTAATCAGTTTGCTTTATGCAAGCTATAATGGTTCACATGATGAAGAGCCCGAGCACATAGGAAACCGTATGGTGGCATCATTACCTTTTTTAAAACAACTTTGCAGTGATTTTAAATCTGATTTGATAATTAAAGTACAAATCGGGCGAAATCAAATATACAGACGTTATATGAATACGGATGACCATAAATACAAAGAATCAACAAGTAAAATTTTTATATTTTCAGCAGATGGAAAAATCAGAAGCACAACAGAGAGCCATCAACTTAGGTAAGTTGTTAGTTAACGAATTACAATTGGAAACAAGTGTTGATACATTAGGCAGGTGGATGGCACATTACCTTGCCATAAAAATGAGTGAAGTGGAAAATGCCATTGGTATAGAGAAGATTGAGCTTGAAAAAGAATGTTTTGATATTATATTAAGGATTTGGAACCATAGATGGAAATTATCAGGAAACGCAAAGCCTTTTCGAAATTTCGAGCCTATTTTTGAATTCTTAGTTAAATTAAATCCTGAACGACAACGCCCATATTATTTCGACAACTTTCTTGAGGACAAAAATATAGAAATTACAAAGAAACCATCCAATAGTGATGTTTGGCTTAAAATAGCTAAAGATGTAGATAAATATGCAAGGATCTGTATAAATCAAGCGTTACATAACACTGCTTTAGGATTAAGCACTGCTGAGCAGGAAGAATGGCTACAGAACGCACCCAGGTTAACGGAAGATATTGATGTCAAAATTATTAAATATGTGCTATACAACGAAAAGGATTTCGACATGATTGACAGTACAGAGGAAAGCAAAGGAGATTTAATGAAGAATATAGAAATTGAAAAACTTAAATCTAATATTGACTTTCTACAAAATTTTCAAAAAGTTCACAGTAAATTATTAAAAGATCTAAAACAAAAATTAGCCGATGTTGTATAGTGTGTAATACGGTAATTACTAAAATAGGTTTGCATTTACCAAATGATGCTCTATATGTTTATTTTAGTACCTTTTTTACTTCAGAATTGTGGAATATGTGGTGTTAGATTCTTGAAATCATGCTAGAATTTGATTTATAGTAATCAATTGTGATTTTTTCTTTCAAAATTCTCAATTACTTTTCTATCCAATATTTTTGCGTAATGTATTCTTTAAATTTTATTTGTTTTAGTTCTAACTTATCTAAGAATATAATTCAATGAAATTGAAAGATTTGACTAAAAACAGAAAATGTATAAATGAAAACTATGTTTCATTTATACATTTTCTGTTTAATGGTTGCTAAAATTTAGGTTTCAATTTTTATTATTCCTCACTTGAGACCTCACTTGAGTTCCTCACTTGAGCGTAATGAGGTCTCAATTTTCGAAACAAAACCCCAATAAAAAACCCTTAAACGATTGATGTTTAAGGGCTTGTTTTGTAGCGAGAGGGAGATTTGAACTCCCGACCTCAGGGTTATGAATCCTGCGCTCTAACCAACTGAGCTACCTCGCCAAATGCTCAGGTAAAAACTGTTCCTGATTGCGGGTGCAAAGATAGAAATAAAATTAAAAGTTGCAAGCATAAAATGAAGAAAAAAAATATTTTTAAAAACGTTTTTTTTTAGACATTATATTCTATATATTCGAAAAAAAATAAATCTGCTCCTATGGATGTTAAAGTACGTTACGAAATTGAGTTTCCTATAAATTCTTCACCACAATTATTATATCAATATATTTCTACTCCTTCTGGTTTATCTGAATGGTTTGCTGATGATGTAAACTCAAGAGGAGAATTTTTTACTTTCATTTGGAATGATTCTGAAGAGAAAGCGAGATTAGCATCTAAAAAATCTGGTGAGAAAGTAAAGTTCAAATGGATTGATACAGCGGGTAAGGATACTGATTATTTTTTTGAATTACATATTTTAGAGGATGAGTTAACTAAAGATGTTTCTTTGATGATAATTGATTTTGCAGAAGAAGACGAAATTGATGAAGCTAAACAATTATGGGAAAATCAAATTTCTGATTTAAAACATCTCTTAGGTTCTGTATAGTGAATTCTATTTTTATGACTTATATTTGCCCTGAACAAAATTCAGGGCTTTTTTTATGATTAATTGCAACGGTACTTTAGTAACTCAAGATTCAAATATATTAACACAAAATCGCGGTTTTTTATACGGAGACGCGGTTTTTGAAACGGTTAAAATTGTAAATTCCAAAGTACTTTATTTAGAAGATCATTATTTTAGATTAATGGCCTCTATGCGTGTGGTGCGAATGGAGATTCCTATGAATTTTACCATGGAATATCTGGAAGAGCAATTACTTTCTTTAACTGATAAGTTGTCCATTTCGCAATCTGCAAGAGCTAGAATTACCGTTTATAGAAATGATGGAGGCTATTATTTACCTACAGACAATACGGTTTCTTTTCTAGTTCACGCAACAGCTTTAGAGTCGATTTATTATTCTTTTAATGAAAAAGAGTATGAAGTAGATTTGTTTAAAGATTTCTACATTACAAAACAATTATTATCTTCTATTAAGACAACGAATCGAATTTTGAATGTGGCTGCAAGTATTTTTGCAAATGAAAATGCGTTGGATAATTGCTTGCTTCTAAATGATACTAAAAACGTAGTAGAAGCCATTCAAGGAAATCTTTTTATGGTAATTGGGAATAAATTGATTACACCTCCAGTTTCTGAAGGTTGTTTGAACGGCGTGATGCGCAAACAAGTTTTAAAATCAGCAAAAACCATTGCAAATTTGGAAGTTGTTGAAGCTGTGATTTCACCTTTCGAACTTCAAAAAGCCGATGAATTGTTTATTACCAATGTGATTAAAGGAATCCAACCTATTACTAAGTATAGAAAAAAGACTTTTCAATCAAAAATAGCTCAAGAGTTAATTGGAAAAATAAATGAAGTAGTTAGCGCTACTTAATTCAAATACGGATTTTCAGGGGCATTAGACCAAATAAGGTAATCACCTCCTAATTCGATGATTTGTTCTTTCCAAAAATGAGTAGACGATTTTCCAATAATCTTGTTTTTGTAATTATTAGAGGTAATAATCCAGGAATTTGCATTCATTTCTGATTCCAATTGGCTTTCAGACCAGCCTGTATAACCTAGAAAGAAACGAATGTTGTTTTTGTTTATTTGTCCGCTATTGATGAGTTCTTTAGTAGATTCAAAATCTCCGCCCCAATAAATTCCATTAGAAATCTCAATGCTATTTGGAATTAAATCAGGAACATTATGAATAAAATAAAGATTGTCTTGTTCTACGGGTCCGCCATTGTATATTTTTAAACGAGAATTAATATCTGGAATTAAGTCGTTTATGGTGTATTTCAACGGTTTATTGATGATAAAACCAACCGATCCATCTTTGTCATGGTCAGCCAATAAAATCACAGATCTATTAAATGATAAATCTCCAATTATTGAAGGTTCAGCAATAAGTAATTGTCCTTTTATTAAAGTTTCTGAAATCATGACTTCTCAAGTTTTTATTAAATTTAAGAAAAAAAAATAAAAAACACCAAAGAAAATCGTTAAAAAGCAAAAAAAAACCCTCAAATGAGGGTTTTTTATATGGATAGGTTTTGAAACAAATTCTTAGTTTACAGCACCTTCTAATTCAGCTCCAGCTTTAAATTTTACAACGTTTTTAGCTGCAATTTGAATAGTTTTTCCAGTTTGAGGATTTCTTCCGTCTCTAGCTGCTCTTGCAGATACTGACCAAGATCCGAAACCTACTAAAGAAACTTTTCCACCTTTTTTCAAAGTGTCACCTACATTTCCTAAAAATGACTCTAAAGCTAATTTTGCAGCTGCTTTAGTAATTCCTGCGTCAGCAGCGATAGCATCGATTAATTCTGATTTGTTCATAATAAAAAGTTATTAATTGTTGGTTAAAAATAAATTGTTAATACACAAATTTAGCAGTAAATACAGACCCTGCAAGTGTTTTCTTTGATTTTACAGTATTTTGTTGATAACTTATTTTTTTTGTTGATAACATAGTGTTTTTTAGCCGTTTTTTAGCTGTATTTCCCGTTTTTATTGGGATTAAAGCACTTTTGCTACTTCAGAAAAAGAAATTCCATTGAGTAATTCAGCGGTAGTCATTTTCTTTTTGCCTGGAAATTGCAAACTTAATACTTGTATGAAACCATCTTTTACTGCAATTTTTAATTCTTTTTTAGAACTAATTATTGTTCCAATAGTATAACGATGGGTTTCTGATATTATTTTAGACTCGTATATTTTAACATTCCATTCTTGGTCTTTATCTAACATTCCATTCTTGGTCTTTATCAGTAAAAAAACACCAGGAAGCAGGATAAGGACTTAACCCCCTAATAAGATTATTAATTTCTGATGCTGATTTAGTCCAGTCAATCTTGCAATTCTCTTTATTGAGTTTGTAAGCCGTTTTAATATCATCACTTTCCGTTTGAATAGTGGTGTTAACTTGTCCTTTTTCTATTAATTCCAAAGTTTCAATAACAGTATTGCTTCCTAAGTTCATTAAACGGTCGTGAAGTTGTCCTGCATTTTCGTTAGGATCAATTTCAGTTTCCGAACTTAAAATCATCGCACCAGTATCTATTTTGTCATCAATAAAAAAAGTAGTTACACCCGTTTTAATTTCTCCATTGATAATTGCCCAATTGATAGGCGCTGCCCCACGATAGTTAGGCAACAGCGAAGCATGAAGATTAAATGTACCCAGACTTGGCATTTCCCAAACCACTTTTGGCAACATTCTAAAGGCAACAACAATTTGTAAATTGGCGTTAAGCGATTTTAATTCAGCTAGAAATGATTCGTCTTTTAAATTGGTAGGCTGTAGTAAATTTAAATTATATTCTAAAGCGTATTCTTTTACGGCCGAATATTTAATTTTTTGTCCGCGACCGGCAGGTTTGTCAGCTGCGGTTATGACTCCTACTACTTCATAGTTGTTTTTTAAGATGCTATCCAGGATTCCAACTGCAAAGTCGGGAGTACCCATAAATACAATTCGTAATTTTTCCATTATTTGTTTAAGCTATATTTATTGTTAGGTTTTATTAGAATGTATTCGTTTTCTAATAATTCTTGAAGGGCAAAGATAACATCGTTTGAAGGATTATTAATCTCGATTTGGATTTCTCTCGAACTTAAATCGGTTGTTTTTAATAAATCCAATATTTTTTCAGCAAGCGAAATAGTGCTTTCTTTTTTTGTTTTTTGTGTAATACAATAGGAACAAATACCGCATTTAGTACTTTTGGTTTCACCAAAATAAGCCAAAAGCAACTGACTCTTACAACTTTTATCTTTTTTAATGTATTCTAAAACAGCTTGAAATTGTTCTTTTTTTAATTGGTTTTGGTTTTCAAGATATTTAGCCACTCGGTTAATTGTTCTTTCGTCTTCTCGAATTTCATTAAAAATAAGTGTAGTATCATTATTTTTCGAATGATAATCGATAAGTCCTTTTTCTTTTAATTTTTCTAAAACAACCAATACTTCGGCTTCAGTATGTTTTGATTTTTTTGCAATTAGCGAAAGATTGAAATTGGTTTGGATATCATAGATTCCAGGATAAGTCCGTAAAATAGCCAGAATAATTTCTTCATCGTTCGGATTCAAACTCGTATAACGAATGACTTCCTTAGAAGGAATAATAAATTGTAAGCTGATTTTTTCTGAGAATTCCTGCGATAAACTAATAATTCCTTGTCGGTCTAAAAACTGAATAGCATTGTAGGTCTTTAAAACAGGAAATTTATAACGCAAGCAAAACTGATTGAGATTGAAAGAATATTGCTCGTTAATTCCTTCGCCATAGGCAATTTGGAAATAATTACACATTTTGATAAAAACTTCTTTGAGGAACTTTTTATCGGGTAAAACATAAATAAACTGATTTTCGGTTTGAGCAATATCTGAAGCGCTTGTAAGTAAAATAGCGAATGCTTTTTCTTCATTTCTCCCTGCACGACCTGCTTCCTGATAATAATTCTCTAGATTTTCAGGCAATTGTGTGTGAATAACTGTTTTTACATTGGCTTTGTCAATTCCCATCCCAAAAGCATTGGTGGCAACCATAACCTGAACTTCTTCGTTCATCCAAAGTTGCATGTTTTTGTTCTTGTCTTTCAAGGCTAATCCGCCGTGATAAAAAGTAGCTTTGAATCCCAGAGAATTCAGCTGAGCCGCGGTGTCAATACAAGATCTTCGGTTTCGTACATATATAATAGAAGGTTGCGGATTTTTACTTAGAATTTGTTTGATTCTAAAGAGTTTGTCCTCAATTTCAAAAACCATGTAGGCAATATTTTTTCTTTCGAAAGATTTTTCAAAACATTTTGGGTTTTCGAGTCCTAATTCGGTTATAATGTCTTCTTTGACTTTTGGTGTTGCAGTTGCTGTTAGCGCGAGAAATGGCGTTTTAGGAAAATGACTTTTTAAATTTGAAATTTTTAAATAAGCAGGACGAAAATCATGTCCCCATTGCGAAACACAATGCGCTTCGTCAATAGCAATTAAATTAATGGGAAGCGTTTTGATTCGCTCTAAAATCCAATCGGACTGCAAACGTTCAGGCGATAAATAAAGAAATTTATAATTCCCGAATTGGCAATTATCTAATAAATCAATTATTTCGTCAGATTTTATTCCGCCCGTAAGTGCAATAGCTTTGATGTTGCGTTTTTGTAAACTAGCAACCTGATCTTTCATTAAAGCAACTAGTGGAGAAATTACCAAACAAATTCCTTTTTGCATTAGCGCTGGAATTTGGAAACAAACTGATTTTCCGCCACCCGTTGGCATCAGCGCAAAAGTATCATGACCGTTTAAAACGGAATTGATAATTTCTTCTTGGGGCAATCTAAAACTATCGTGATCCCAGTATTTTTTTAGAATTTGTAAAGCTTCAGACATGCAGTTTAGAAAAAGTTATTTTGTTTTTTGTGTCATCAAATCAGACTGTTTAGGCTGTAAACAGGTCTTTTTAAGATTCGAAAAAAGCAGTATTTTAAACAAACTTACTCAAACTAATTTAGAATTTGAAAAATGCAGCGAATCAAAATGATGATTTTACTAAAATTCATATTCCAGAGTTCATATTTTAGAATTGAAAACGTATATTTGCTTTTATTTTTAAATACAAAATGGATAAAAAAACCGAGGAATTTTTCGATCGATTAAAAGGCGAATTAGAAAAAAGCAATACTTGGCCTGCAATATATTTGTTTAAATTTATTGTGCCAACAGATAATGAAAAAATAAAACAAGTAGAACAGGCTTTTAATTGTCTGGGCGCTGTTATTAAAACAACTCAATCTAAAACTGGAAAGTTTACCAGTGTTTCGATTGATGTTCAAATGGAAAGTCCTCAGGCTATTATTGATAAATACATTGAAGTTTCAACTATAGAAGGAATTATTTCGTTGTAATTTTCGAAAAAAAAAGGGAGCTGTTTAGTCTCTGTTTTTTTATTAAAGCTCCAAACAAATCAAATATGAATCAGAAATATATAAAAGAAAATGCGAATGATGTAGTACATCATTTAGAATATAATGCCGAAAGATCGCATTTGATTATTCCTGAATATGGACGTCATTTACAAAAATTAATAGATCAGGCTACTGCTATAGAAGATGATGAATCTAGAAATAAAGCAGCAAAATATATTATTCAGGTCATGGGAAGTTTGAATCCGCATTTAAGAGATGTGCCTGATTTTCAGCATAAATTATGGGATCAGCTTTTTATCATGTCTGATTTTAAATTGAATGTTACTTCTCCTTATCCAATTCCTTCCAGAGAAGTGTTGCAGTTGAGACCAGATGTTTTAAATTATCCTCAAAATTTCCCTAAATACCGTTATTATGGAAACAATATCAAATACATGATTGATGTTGCTAACAAATGGGAAGAGGGCGAAATGAAAAGTGCATTGGTAAAAGTAATTGCTAATCACATGAAAAAATCTTATTTGAGTTGGAATAAAGACACCGTAAAAGACGATGTTATTTTCGAACATTTATATGAATTGTCAGATGGTAAGTTGAATTTAATACAAAGTTCAGAAGAACTGATTAATACAACCGATTTATTGCGTACCAATAAGAGAGTTTCGAATAAAATTTCTCCAGCAGGGCAACCTAAAATTCAAAGTAATAAAAACATGAAAGGAGCTAAGCCAAAGCAATTTTCTAAAAACAATAATCAAAAATAGAAGTTACTAAGTGTGTAAGAAACTAAGTTGCTAAGTCTTTTTTAAAGAAAATCTTAGAGCCTTAGAATCTTAGTAACTCAGAACCTTAAAAAAAAAATATGGGAATTTTTAAAATTGAAGGAGGAATCCGTTTAAAAGGAGAAATAACTCCACAAGGCGCAAAAAATGAAGCATTACAGATTTTATGTGCTGTACTTTTAACTTCTGAAAAAGTAACAATCAACAATATTCCCGATATTATTGATATTAATAAATTGATTACACTTTTAGGAAATCTGGGAGTGAAAATCCAACGTAATGGCCCAGGTTCTATTACTTTTCAAGCAGACGATGTAAATGTAGGTTATTTAGAAACCGAAGCTTTCAAAAAAGAAGGTGGTGCTTTAAGAGGTTCTATTATGATTGTTGGACCACTTTTGGCTCGTTTTGGAAAAGGATATATTCCAAAACCAGGTGGAGATAAAATTGGTAGAAGAAGATTAGATACGCACTTTGAAGGTTTTATTAATCTTGGAGCAAAATTCAGATACAACAGAGAAGATCACTTTTACGGAGTAGAATCTCCAAAAGAAGGCTTGAAAGGAACAGATATGTTGCTTGATGAAGCTTCAGTAACTGGAACAGCTAATATTGTTATGGCTGCTGTTTTAGCAAAAGGAACAACAACTGTTTACAATGCAGCTTGCGAACCGTATTTACAACAACTTTGTAAGATGTTGAACTCTATGGGAGCAAATATTACAGGTGTTGGATCTAACTTATTGACTATTGAAGGAGTTGAAAGTCTTGGTGGTTGTGAACACCGAATTCTTCCTGACATGATCGAAATTGGTTCCTGGATTGGTCTTGCGGCTATGACAAAAAGCGAAATCACGATAAAAAATGTAAGCTGGGAAAATTTAGGTTTGATTCCAAATACGTTTAGAAAATTAGGTATTACAATCGAAAAACGTAACGATGATATTTATATTCCTGCTCACGTTGATGGCTACGAAGTAAAAACAGATATTGATGGTTCTATTTTAACTATTGCCGATGCGCCATGGCCTGGATTTACACCAGATTTATTGAGTATCGTTTTGGTTGTAGCAACACAAGCAAAAGGAGATGTTTTGATTCACCAAAAAATGTTCGAAAGCCGTTTATTTTTCGTTGATAAACTAATCGATATGGGAGCAAAAATTATGTTGTGTGATCCGCACAGAGCGGTGGTAATGGGACATGATTTTAAATCAACATTAAAAGCAACTACAATGTCTTCGCCAGACATTCGTGCGGGAATCTCTTTATTGATTGCTGCGCTTTCTGCTAAAGGTACAAGTACTATTCAAAATATAGAACAAATTGATCGTGGATATGAACGCATTGACGAAAGATTGAGAGCCATTGGAGCTAAAATCGTTCGTGTTGATTAAAGCACATGAGTAAAGAACAACAAGCCGTAGAGGCAACTTACTTTAGCATAATAGGAAATACCTGCTTAGCCATCATAAAAGGCTTAGCAGGTTTTTTTGGCAATTCTTATGCCTTAATTGCTGATGCAATCGAATCTACTACCGATATTTTTGCTTCCTTTTTAGTGTTGTTTGGAATCAAATACTCCAATAGACCTGCCGATGAAAATCATCCTTATGGTCATGGTCGTGCCGAACCTTTAATCACTTTTTTGGTGGTTGGTTTTTTGATTACATCGGCAACAATTATTGCTTATGAAAGTATCTTGAATATTCAAAGACCGCATGATTTACCCAAATTATGGACACTATTTGTATTGGCTCCATTGATTATTTGGAAAGAATATTCTTTTCAAGTAGTAATGAAACGAAGCATAGAAACGAATAGTTCTTCATTAAAAGCCGATGCCTGGCACCATCGAAGCGATGCAATTACTTCGGTGGCTGCATTTATTGGAATTTCAGTTGCTTTGTTTTTAGGGAAAGGTTATGAATCAGCCGATGATTGGGCAGCTCTTTTTGCATCCTGCTTTATATTTTA
>NCET01000409.1 GCA_002280815.1 Flavobacteriales bacterium 32-34-25
AAAGTAAAAAAGCAGAAACAATCACAACATTTGAATACAATTGACGTTTTTTAGCACTAGAACCGTTTTTTAAGTTCGAAAACATTAAAAATTAATTATCAAAAACCCCCTCAAATCATGAAAACAACAAAGAAGATTACCGCTGCCTTTCTATTTGCCCTGGCTTTATTCTCTTTTAATGGAGCCAAAGCACAAGAAACACAAAATTACGATCAAGGATTCCGACTTGGATTTGGTTTAAATGCTGGTTATGCCACCGAAGATCCATACAAATTAGCCTTAGGTGCTGATGCCCGTTTGCAATATGATCTAACAAAAAGATATTCGATAACCTTAACTACAGGTTACAACAACATCTTTGTAAGCGAAAGCGATGGTGGAAAAGATTTAGGTTTTATTCCGGTAAAAGCAGGTTTAAAAGCCTTTGTGTGGAATGACCAATTTTATTTAACTGGCGAAGCTGGAGCTGCTTTTTCAGTAGCTAACAATTACAATCAAACCTCTTTGTTATTAGCTCCAGGTATTGGATACGCTACTAAATACATTGATATTTCAGCGCGTTACGAACATTATTCTGATTTTCAAACAATCAATAATGATGGAACTCCTGGACAAGGTTTTGGTCAGGTAGCTCTTAGACTGGCTTATGGTTTTAAATTGTAAAGCCATAGAGTCTGTTTAAAAATTCATCAAAATAATTTCCCCAAACCCTAAAGTGTGTAATTTTGATGAATTTTCAAGAAATTTCCCACCCTTAAGGAACGGGAAAAAGAAATTTAAACGAACTCTGTCAATCTTAAAAAAAAACACCCGACAAGTTTAAAAAAGCTGTCGGGTGTTTTTTTTAAATCTTATCATTTTTCTTTACTCAACTGCTCTTTGTACATCGCAAAATTCATTTTTATCTTATCGTCTAATTTTGGCTCTTTGATATCGGTATATTTTTGCATTTCCTCCCAAATAATCTTGGCAACAATATATCGGCACATTTCTTTATCATCGGCAGGAATAACAAACCAAGGCGCATTTTCGGTAGCTGTTTTATTAATTGCGTCTTCATAATACCTCATGTAATCATCCCAATGATCGCGTTCTTTTAAATCGCCTGGAGAAAATTTCCAATGATGTTCTTCCTCTTCTAAACGTCTCAACAAGCGTTTTCGCTGTTCTTCCTTGCTCATGTGAAAATAAAATTTCAAAACAATAGTTCCGTTTTGCGTAATATGTTTTTCGAAATTATTAATCTGCTCAAAACGGTTTTCCCAAAACTGCGGCGTAATATCATCCACATTTTCAATTCCAGGCAAATTTTCACCCAAAATATATTCTGGATGCACACGAGTTACCAAAACATTCTCATAATGCGTGCGATTAAAAACGGCAAATTTCCCTTTTTCAGGCAAGGCTAAATAATGTCGCCATAAATAATCGTGTTCTAATTCGTTAGAATTGGGTGTTTTAAAACTATGCACCACCACACCACGCGGATTAAATTCCTTAAAAACCTCACGAATCAAACTGTCTTTGCCCGAAGTGTCCATGCCTTGCAAACAAATCAAAACGCCATATTTATTGTGCGCATACATCACATCCTGCAATTCGCTCAATTTTGCCTGAACCTTATCTAACTTTTCCTCCTTATCATCATCACTGGCTTTATTAAATAAATTAGTTGGAATTTCAGACAAACTAATCGCCTTCGTTACTTTAAAATCATCTGGATTAATCGACTTCATAAGGAATATTTTAACGTTACATTCTCAAATATAAACAATAAATACTATAATTTTAGCCTTTCAAGCCTCAATGTCAGGAGCTATTTCCGGTTATCCGCTATATCTTTAACTACTTAAAGAAAGTAGTTAAAGGATGTCGCTACTACCCGGGCTAGAAATCCGTTTTCAAAACAACAGCTATGGAAAAATTCACATTCGAATTATTATTTCACATCATCGGAATTGGTTCTGCCTCAGGACTCTTCTACAAAGACAATTCCTTATTCGTTGTGGGCGATAACAGCGGTTTTTTATACGAATATCATATTGATTCACAAGACTTAAAACGTCATCCATTAATAGAAAATCCATCCGAAAACATTCTCAAAAAAGACAAACCCGACTTTGAAGCCATGACTGCTTTTCAAGATACACTTTACATATTTGGTTCGGGTTCTACCTCAAAAAGGAATGCGATGATCGAATTTGATTTGGCACAAAAAAAGAAAATTAAGACTAATAATCTGGTCAACCTGTATGAAGTCATGCAAAATTTTGCTTCCATAAAACCCGAAGATTTTAATATCGAAGGCGCTATTCACGATGGCGAAAACTGGTATTTCTTTAATCGTGGAAACGGAATTTCAAACAAAAACACTCTTTTTAGCTTTCATGCTAAAAAATTAGATCAGGAATTCAGCTTATTGTCTAATGATTATAAACTTCCAAAAATAAAAGGAGTCCGCAC
>NCET01000047.1 GCA_002280815.1 Flavobacteriales bacterium 32-34-25
AAAGTAACTTGCTCTGGTTTGCATTCGAGAACTAAATCGATAAAATTATGTTGCGGATTTCCTTCGATATTAAATTCGGTGTAAACAATCGATTTCAAATCGCGAGCATCCTGATAACGAATGTGACGCTCATCGGGACGCGGATGAATGGTGATTCCTTGTCCTCCAAATTTTTGAATATCGGTGGCTACTTTTAATAAATCAGGAACATTTCCTCCACGGGCATTACGTAAAGTAGCTATTTTATTGATGTTTACACTTAATTTTGTCATTGGAACAATTTTTGATTACGAAAAACTATAATTTGGTTACAAAAATACAAAGTAAAAGCTAGGCGATTTTGCCTTTTTTTGATTATTTTGCATAAAAATTGAGGACTCACACAAAATGGAAATTTCAAACTACATCACTACTGATTTCAAACCTATTGACAGCCAAGAGACTATTGGAACTGTTAGGGATTTTTTGGTCGATTTCAATTTTTCTCACTTTCCAATTGTTGAAGAAGGCATCTATATAGGAAGTATTTCGGCTGAAGATGTCGAAACTTTTGAAGAAAACAAAAAAGTATCCGATTATAAATATAGTCTGGAAACATTTTTTATTAGAACCTATTCGCTTTGGTTAGAAGTTTTAGAAGTTTTTGCTAAAAACCATTCTAATTTGATTCCGGTTTTAGACGAAAACAATAAATATGTGGGCTATTATGAAATGGAAGACATTATTAATTTTTTCAATCAAACTCCTTTTATAAAAGAACAAGGAGCCATTGTAAAGGTGAGTAAAGGAATCCTAGATTATTCGATGAGCCAAATTACCCAAATTGTGGAGAGCAACAATGGTAAATTGTTAGGATTATTTATTTCTGAAGCTGACAACAGTACTGTAGAAGTTACTATAAAAATAAGTTCGGGAGCTATTAATGAAATTATCCAAACTTTCAGACGATACAATTACGAAATTATATCCGAACACCACGAAGACTCTTATATCACTAATTTAAAAGAACGTTCAGACTATTTAGACAAATATCTTAACATGTAACCCCAATGAAAATAGCCATTTACGGTCAATATTATCAAAATAGTACAGAACCAATTATAAAAGACATCTTTCAGTTTTTCAATAAAAACAACATCGAAATTGTCATCGAATCCCATTTTTTAGCCTTAATCCAAGAAAAAAAAATAATCGAAAAGGAATATAAAACCTTTTCATCCCACACTGAATTAGACTCTAGCTTTGACATGCTTTTAAGCATTGGCGGAGACGGAACCATTTTAAGAGCCGCAACCTTAGTTCGGGATTCAGGCATTCCTATTTTAGGTATTAATGCAGGCAGACTGGGTTTTCTGGCTACGGTACAAAAAGAGAACATTGACAAATTTTTACAAGTTGTTATTGATAAAAAATACACGCTTTCTAAACGAACGCTTTTAAGTTTGACTTCTACTCCAGAAAACGAAGCTTTAAACGATATCAATTTTGCCATGAATGAAGTTTCGGTAAGCCGAAAAGATACCACTTCGATGATTACCATCGAAACCTATTTGAACGGAGAGATTTTAAATTCGTATTGGGCTGATGGGCTTATTATTTCGACGCCAACAGGTTCTACAGGATATTCTTTAAGTTGTGGTGGTCCTATTTTGACTCCCGACGTAAAAAGTTTAGTAATAACACCTATTGCGCCTCATAACCTTAACGCCAGACCACTTGTAATCCCTGACGAAACAGAAATCATGTTAAAAGTTTCCGGAAGAGAAGAAAACTATCTGGTTTCATTAGATTCCCGAATTACTTCGGTTGGAAACGAATCGGTGCTAACTATTAAGAAAACGCCTTTTCAGATCAACATGGTCGAAATACCTAACGAAACTTTCTTAAAAACATTAAGAAGCAAATTGCTGTGGGGAGAAGACAAAAGAAATTAATCTTTTTTAAACTCTAATTTATACAATACAATCTAACTTTCTCGTTTAAGTAAAACAGATCCTCATTAGAATAAATCGAATGTTTTTTCAAAAAAAAGCACATTTATTTTAATGGGCATTGATTAGTATTGATAATTATTATATTTGCAAGCAATTTTCTATGAAAATGAAAAAATTTTTAAGCACAATAGTCTGTTTCTTTTTTGGCATAAGCCTACAAGCTCAAATCAAGCAATTTTCTATGAAAATGAAAAAATTTTTAAGCACAATAGTCTGTTTCTTTTTTGGCATAAGCCTACAAGCTCAAATACACGAAATAGGAGTTTTTCTGGGCGGCAGTAATTATATTGGCGACGTAGGACAAACCACTTATATTGCTCCAAATGAGCCTGCTTTTGGTATTTTATACAAATGGAATAAGAGTCCTAGACATGCTTGGAGAATAGGCTATACTCAGTCTACTATTAGTGCTAACGACCTGGATTCGGAAGAAGCAAGTAGAAGTCTGAGAGGCTATCATTTTGAAAATAGCATAAAAGAACTATCTTTAGCCCTTGAATTCAACTTTTTTGATTTCAATCTTCATACTTTAGACCATAAAATCACACCTTATGTGACCTCTGGAATCAATTTTTTAAGGTATGATGATTTGTATGTCGAATTAGGAGAAACCAAGAAAAACAAAGGTAAAAACTCCATTGCTATACCAATGATTGTAGGAATAAAATCAAATATTTCTAGAAGACTTGTTTTAGCAGCCGAGGTGGGAGCTCGCTACGCATTTACGGACAATCTTGACGGAAGTAATTCTAAAGAAGAAAGTTTAAGCGCCTTGCGATTTGGAAATTTAAATAATAATGATTGGTATGTCTTCTCTGGTATAACATTAACCTATACCTTTGGCGAAAAACCTTGCTACTGTGCAGAATAAAAAATGAGCGTACTAGATACTATAAATAAGAACAACTTACCTAAACATTTGGCCATTATCATGGACGGTAATGGCAGATGGGCTAAACAACAAGGTTTAATTAGAGCCATAGGCCATGAAAACGGCACAAAATCGGTGCGAATTACTATAGAGAATTGTGCCAAATTAGGAATCGAAAACCTTACCTTATATGCTTTTTCTACCGAAAACTGGAATCGTCCTAAACTGGAAGTAGAAACCTTAATGAAGTTATTGATTAAATCTTTGCAAAAAGAATTAGTTACTTTACAAAATAACAATATTAAACTCAACGCTATAGGAAATATCGAACTCATGCCCAAGTCAGCTCAAAAAGAACTCCTAGAAGTAATTGAGAAAACAAAGAATAATTCTCGAATGACCTTAACATTAGCCCTCAGCTATGGTTCTAGAGAAGAAATAGTGAGTGCAGTAAAGAAGATTTCTGATAAAGTTAAAAATAATATAATTTCAATAGACGCTATTGACGATTCAATTATAAATGAGCATCTTTACACGCAAAATTTACCTGATGTAGATTTATTAATCAGAACAAGTGGAGAACACAGAATAAGCAATTTCTTACTTTGGCAAATTGCTTATGCTGAATTATTTTTTTCTGAAGTTATGTGGCCTGACTTCAGAGAAGAGCACCTTTATGAGGCGCTTATTAGTTATCAAAAAAGAGAACGTAGATTTGGAAAAACAAGTGAACAAATTAAATAATTTTTTAGTGTTGGATAAAAGTATCAAAGCATTACTTACCCTAGTATTTTTGGGAAGTTTTTCACAAATTAAGGCACAAGACAGAGTACCATTTGACCAAGGTAAAAAATACATATTAGCTAAGGTTGAATTGACTAATAAAATCAGTTTTAACGATCAAACTGTAGTAACTTTTGCTGGCTTACAAAAAGGGCAAGAAATTACTGTACCAGGAGAAGAAATTAGTTCGGCCATCAAAAAACTAGGAAAACTAGGCCTTTTTGATGAAATTGCTTTTTACGTAAATCGTATTGAAAACGACAGCATTTATCTGGATTTAGACATCAAAGAACTTCCTAAATTGAATGATGTAAAATTTGTAGGTGTTAAGAAAGGTAAAACGGAAGCTTTAATTAAAGACAACAGCTTAACAAAAGGAAAAGTAGTAAACGAAAACTTAATTACTACAACTAAAAACTACATAGAAAATAAATACAAAAAAGACGGTTACTTTAATACTAAGGTAAACATCAATACCGTAAAAGACACTGCTGCTATAAACCAAGTTAATATGGTAGTTAGCGTTGATAAAGGTGATAAGATAAAAATTAGCAGTATTGATTTTGTAGGCAATAGCAAACTTTCTGACAAAAGCTTGCGTAAGGCTATGAAAAACACCAAACAAAAAAATCCTATTCGAGTACTTAAGGCTTCTAAATTTATCAAAGATAAATACAAAGAAGACTTAGAAAAAGTAATTGAAAACTACAAAGAAAAAGGATATCGCGATGCGCGAATTGTTTCGGACACTGTAGCTTACAACAAAGAAAAGAACACTTTAGCCATTAAAGTTAATGTTGAAGAAGGAAACAAATATTTCTTTGGAAACATCAAATTCTTAGGAAATTCTGTTTATCCTGACCAATTTTTGAATCGAATGATTGGTATCAAAAAAGGAGAAACTTACAATGGTGTTTTACTTGAAAAAAGAATTGCTGATAAAACGAAACCTGACGGAGAAGATATTACCAATTTATACCAAAACAACGGTTATTTATTCTCTAATATCAATGCAGTAGAGGTAAAAACAGCTAATGACACTATTGATTTCGAAATAAGAATAACCGAAGGTCCTTTGGCTTATTTTAACCACATTACAGTAGTAGGAAACGACAAAACTAACGATCGTGTTATCTACAGAGAATTAAGAACAAAACCAGGAGAAAAATACAGCAAGGAAGAATTAGTAAGAACAGTTCGTGAAATTGGACAATTGGGTTATTTTGATCCTGAGGCCATCGATCCTAAATTTAAAAATGTTGATGGAGCTGCTGGTACAGTAGATATTGAATACAACCTTGTAGAAAAAGGTTCTAGCCAAATTGAACTTCAAGGAGGTTATGGCGGAGGAGGTTTCATTGGAACATTAGGACTTTCGTTCAATAACTTCTCGGCTAGAAATATTGCAAACAAAGCAGCTTACAAACCATTACCTATGGGAGACGGTCAAAAAGTATCTTTGCGTTTACAAGGAAGTACGTATTTCCAAACTTATAGTGTTTCGTTCTCTGAGCCTTGGTTTGGACAAAAAAAACCAGTACAATTTAGTTCTTCTATATCGTACAGTAAGCAATTCTTGAACAACTTTGTTACTTTTGATGTAGATAAATCTAAAAGTTTTAACATCTTAACCTTATCTGTAGGTCTTGCAAAACGTTTGACTGTTCCTGATGATTTCTTTGTATTATCACAATCTATCAGTTACCAACATTATGATTTGAATAATTACAACACTGGATTATTTACATTTGGAAACGGTGCTTCAAGAAACTTTGCATACACAATAGGACTTACAAGAAACAACAAAGGGGTAAATCCTATTTTTCCTACTTACGGTTCTGAATTTAGTTTTTCAGCAAAAGTTACACCTCCTTATTCATTATTCAACGGTGTAGATTATGGAGATTTAAAAAACCAAGACGATTACAAAAGAAAAGCTACCGAAACAACAACTGTAAATGGTCTTACAATACCAAAAGGAGCTTATTTAGATGCTAGTGGAAACAAAGTTAGTACAGCAGAAGAAGCAGCTGTAGACCAAGGAAAAGTGGATCAGAAAAGATTTAACTGGTTAGAATATTACAAAGTTAAATTCAAAGCTGATTGGTATACCAAAGTTTATGGTAAATTTGTGTTAAGAACATTAACTGAATTTGGATTTCTTGGTGCATACAACCAATCAAGAGGTCTAGTACCATTTGAAAGATTTTATTTAGGTGGAGACGGAATGGCAAACTACTCAATGGATGGTAGAGAAACTATTCAGCTGAGAGGTTATCCTAATAACTCTTTGACATCACAAATTGGAGCTACGGTATACAATAAATTCTCTATGGAATTGCGTTATCCTATAACATTGAAAGCAGCAGCATCCATTTACGCATTAGCGTTTTTAGAAGCGGGTAGTTCTTTTGATAATTTTAAAAGCTACAATCCGTTTGATCTTAAACGTTCGGCGGGTGTTGGTTTGAGAGTATTTATGCCAGCCTTTGGATTATTAGGAATTGATTTTGGACACGGATTTGATGCCTTGCCAGGAACAACAACACCAAATGGTTGGGAAACTCATTTCATCATTGGACAACAATTCTAAAAAATTGGTCACTGATTTTCTAATACTTTAAGTTATGAGAAAACATTTTTTATTTCTATTTTTAGCCACGATTGCTATAAACAGCCTTCATTCGCAAACTCGAGGAAACAGAGTAGGTTATATTGATATGGAATACATTTTACAAAATGTAGGCAGTTACAATGAATCTAATACACTTCTGGAAGAAAAAGCCGAAAAATGGAAACAGGAAATAGAATCTAAAAAATTAGAGATTAACAAAATCAAGCAAGCGCTTACGGCCGAGAAACCTCTTCTAACAAAAGCATTGATAGAAGAACGCGAAACCGAAATTACTTTTCTTGAAAATGAATTATTGGATTTACAACAAAAGAGATTTGGTCCAAATGGTTTATTAATGAGTCAAAAAGCATTATTAGTAAAACCTATCCAAGACCAAGTTTTTACAGCAGTTCAAGATATTGCCGAAGCAAAAAAATATGATTTTATTTTTGACAAATCATCTGATTTAACACTGCTTTTTGCTGACAAACGTTTTGATATTAGCGATCAGGTATTAAGAGTAATCAATCGTACCGAGAAAAGAGAACAGCTAAGCAAAAAAGAATTAGCTGCTGAACAAGAAAAAGAAAGCAAAGAAGATGCTATAGATAGTAATCCAGAACTTGCCGAAAGACAAAAAGTACTGGACGAAAGAAAAGCAGCCAGAGATAAAATATTAGCCGATAGAAAATTAGCTACAGAACAAAAGAAAAAAGAGTACGAAGAACGCAGACAAAAAATTCTAGACGATAGAGCCGCTAAAAAAAATGGCACGGTTTCTGAAACAGCTAAAACAGAGGTTCAAAAAGTTGCAACTGATGACACTCCTTCCGAGACGGAATTAGCCAAACAAAAAGCTGCCGACGCTAAAGCAAAAGCACTTGAAGACAGAAACAAAATTATTGAAGATCGTAAAAAAGAATTAGAAGAAAGAAGACAAAAAATTCTGGATGACAGAGCTGCTGCAGCAGCTGCTAAAAAAGCAAGCAGCGTTCCTGAAACAGCTAAGAAAACAGAAGTAGAAAAAGTTGCAACAGACACAACTTTATCTGATGCGGATTTAGCGAAACAAAAAGCTGCCGATGCTAAAGCAAAAGCTCTTGAAGAAAGAAACAAAATTATTGAAGACCGTAAAAAGGCCTTAGAAGAAAGAAGATTAAAAATTATTCAACAACGAGACTCTATCAAAACTGCTAGAGAAGAAAAATTAAAACAATAAATTAATTACTTAATATTTTAAAACCAATGAAACAAATTAAAACTTTATTAATTGCCGCTCTATTCGTTTTTGGAGCAAATCAAACCATCAATGCACAAGCAAAGGTAGCCCATGTAGATGTAAGTGAAATTATGGCTAAAATGCCAGCTATGCTAGATGCTCAAAGCCAATTAGAAAAATTAAGCACTACATACGATGCCGATTACAAAAAAATGATTGAAGAGTATCAGGCAAAATTGAAAAAATACGAAGCTGAATCTGCTACAGTAACTGATGCTGTAAATGGAGAACGCGGAAAAGAAGTTCAAGACATGCAAAAAAGAATTACTGACTTTAGAGATAACGCTCAAAAAGAATTACAACAAAAAGAATCTGATATTGTAAAACCATTAATGGAAAAAGTAAGAGCTTCTATCCAAAAAGTTGGAAAAGCTAAAGGATTCCAATACATCTTAGATGGTACTTCTCTTTTATTAGCTGATGGTCCAAACATAACAGCTGACGTTAAAAAAGACTTAGGATTCTAATATTCAAAAGTAAAAAATCAAAAAACCGCTCTTTTTTCTACACAGAATCGAGCGGTTTTTTTATAGCTAAATTTTTAGGAAAATTAATTCTTACCGCTTAAATTTGTTTCAATGGACAACAAACAACCTATAGGCATTTTTGACTCTGGTATAGGAGGAACTTCAATATGGAAAGAGATTCATAATCTTTTACCTAATGAAAAAACCATTTATCTAGCCGACAGCAAAAATGCTCCTTATGGAGAAAAATCCAAAGAAGAAATCATTCGATTAAGCATGAAAAACACCGATTTTCTGCTTAGTATGAATTGCAAATTGATTGTTGTAGCCTGCAACACTGCAACAACTAATGCTATAAGAGAATTAAGAGCGCATTATGACGTTCCTTTCATTGGTATAGAACCAGCTATAAAACCCGCTGCAATACACTCAAAAACACAAGTTATAGGTATCCTAGCTACTAAAGGAACTTTAAATAGTGAGCTGTTTAACAAAACCACCGAAATGTTCTATCACACTAAAATTATAGAACAAATAGGTTATGGACTTGTAGAATTAATCGAAAATGGGCAAATGGAATCTCCTGAAATGACTCAATTGCTCCACTCCTACCTTAATCCCATGATTGATGCTAATATTGATTTTCTTGTACTGGGCTGTAGTCATTATCCATATCTTATCCCTCAAATAAGAAAAATTATCCCCGATCACATCCAGATAATCGATTCTGGTTTGGCCGTGGCAAGACAAACGCAAAATCTATTAAACGAAATCGGCTTTAATTCTGATAACAACAACAAGCCCATTTTTTACACGAATACTAATCCTAAAGTTTTACAAACTATTTTAGGAAGCACCTATGCAGTACAAGAAAAAGATTTTTAAATTAATCGATTTTTCTCTTTACAAACCAAATTCCGTCCAAAGACAAATTAAGCGATAACTTGTGGTAATTCTCTTTAATCAATCCGTTGCTTATTCTGCCTCTTTGCCCATAAGAATAGGAAATATTAAGCATTGAAAAAGTATTATCGATAGGCAACGAAAGACCAAAAGAAACAGATTTATTAATTATTCTTTTATCATCTATTTCTAGGAAACCGCTATCATAATTCAGTCCCGTTGAAAATTGAACGCGATCAAAATAACTCCTTATATTTTTTTCTTTTCGATACGAAAATCCCAATTTAAATTTTTCCTGATTTAAGTAACTACCATACAAATCAGCTTGTTTGGTTCCTTCCCAAAAAGCCTTTTCATAATCGGCACTCACGCTCAAATTATTCTTAAATTGTTTATTTAATCCCACCGAAAATTCGAATGGCAAATAATAATCATCCGTATCTGAAGACGCCTCAGATTCTACTGTATTAGAAGCATCTAAATCGGCGTTATAGGTTATTACCGACTGTACTTTAGTGGCATTAACCTTTGATGGCGATTTTAAATTGGCACCAATTGTAAAAGTAGAATCTATTTTAAATTGACTTCCTAAATTCAATCGAGCACCACTGTAAGATGACTTCTTATCAATAGTAGTCACCGAATTTGAAATTATATATTCCCTTGCATCCTTTGTACTTCCAAAAAGTATCGAAGTAGACAAACCTAAGGATAACTTCTTCCCTATTCGATAGCCATACGAAATATCAAAATTATTCAAACCACCGGTACCAGTGGCACTCAATGTATATTCTTCATTACTATCATGAATAGGCAATTTATAATCTGAAATTTTAAAACCGGCACTAGAATAGGGTTTTAAAGCAAGACTAACTGCTGATTTAGCACTCAATGGAAAAGCAAAAGCAATGTGAGAGAATTGCACATTATTTCGGTTTTCATTTCGGGATACATTTTGATAAGAAGTTTGAATAGCATTTCCTCCTACATCAAACAAAAAATGATTGTTATACATAAATCCCAAAGAAGCCGGATTCAAATTATTAATAAACCGAGTAGAAGGCAAAGCAACACCCGAAGAACCTATAGCTGGAATGCCACCAAAATCAGATTCGTACAAACTCCCTAAACCATAAATAGAATAAGGAGAACTCGATAAACTTTGCGAATAAGAATTCCCGGAAACAAAAATCAAGAAACTTAATATTGCGATTGTATTTTTCATCTAATAAGAGATATAATATATTTTCAATTGAATTTTGTTCCCTGTATTTTTTTGGTTTCCTAACACCAAACGATTCACTGCGTTTGAAATATTTGGAATAGTAAGAATCAAAGCCAACTTAGAATCGGAAGTTTTTACCATTTCATTTTGCATAAAAGTCCCTAGTGGAATACTATAACCAATGTTTTCATCAAATTCGTCTTCGGTCTTATTAAGCACTGCATAAATAGGAGATCCTGATGCCGAATTAAGTGTTGTTGATATCCTATTTAACTGATCGGCAACATACACATTTAAAGAATCAGCAAGCGGAAAACTCTTAGAATAAGTATTATTTACTGGTCTAATAATTAATTGGGCATCTACAATTGCCCCTTTTTCGGTAATGTATTTTAGTTCTTTAATATTAGGAAAATCAATCCTACAGGCTAATCCAGTTCCTGATTGAATAAAAGATTTATTTTCGGTTAAATTACTCGACAATCGTCCGGTAGTTCCAGGCAAATCTTTCAAAACAGTTCCTGTTCTATCTAATGAAATTCTATTAAATTGCTTTGAAACATCATCAATTGTAAATTCCTTTAAAATGGATGTTTCTGAATCGGTTACTTGTTTCGAATAATACAATTGTAACATACTCGTGACCTTAAATCCCATAACACAAGAAGTATTGGTAGCTGTGGATCGAATAACCAAACCTTTAAAATATTCTATAAACTCATCCTGGGTAGTAATTTCCCGTTTTTTTAATTTTTGAAAAAGGGCTTCACCAAAAGTATTATCCATCTTAACAAAAACAGTATCCTGATGGAGTGGTTTAGGAGTAAAAGCAGCCGAACCTAAACTTACAGCATCATAATTCAAGGTCGAATTATTATAAAAATTAGTATCCTCATCAGAATCCGATTTTACCTTTTGCAACAACCGATGAATGCTTACCGACTGCACTTTAGTAGTATCACCATAATAATATTTATCTGGTATTAAAACCATTCTAATGGAATCAAAAACATAATTAGCCCCTTCAGTATCAGAACTGGTGGTTTGCAAATTGTAGCTAGACGATGAAAGTTGGAAATAACTATCCGAACTTACTTTTCCAAAAATAGGATCATCATAATTCCCTAAAAGAATACGACTTTGTCCCGAAGTCACTAAGGAATCAAAATTAATTGTTGAAACCTCAACAGTAGCGGTGTCAACTAATATAACCTTATTATTCACAGCTAAATTATCTGAACCCACTACAAATTCTCCCGCATCTACATCAGAATCACACGAAGTGAGTATAATCCCGAAAATCAACACTATAAACAATCTATACATAAATTTTTTTTTGAACAAATATAGCAGAGCACTATCTACAAAGCCTAACAACATATACAACCGTGGATTTTACATCTATAAAAAGGCTTTTTTAATCTACATAATCGATTCAAAGGCTAATAATTCATTCGACGGAACAAAAACCCAATTTGTCTATGAAAAATGGGCGTCTATATATCTTCTTTTTTTGAAATAGATAATGCACATACTTTTGGTGCAATAAAAAAATAAATGAAATTAAAATATTTTACAACTCTAGTTTTTATGATTTCAATTCTAAAAATAGCTGCACAAAGTGGCTATTCGTTAGAACTGAATTTAAAGACCATTCCTACCGAAGAAATAACAAAAAATGAAACAGGAATTGGCTTTTCATTTTACTCGAATTTGGATTCAAAAAACAAAATAACAAACAGCATAAGCTATAAAAACAGTAGTCTGAATTTTAATCTGGACAATTATTATTCGGCAGATAATAAAACCAATTACAATCGCATTGAAAACAACTTGGAATTCAAACATCAATTCAACAACAAAATAGCTTTGGATTTAGAACTGAAAACCATTGCAGGTTTTGAAAGTAGTTTAGGATTTTCGGATGTGGGTTTCTTTGGCGGAGCTGGAATTCATTATTCATATTCCGAAAAAAGCAGTATTTATTTAGGTGCAAAAAGAACCACATTGTTTGGAAAAGCCGAGGTGCTTCCAGCAATTGCTTTGAACAGCAAATTGAATGCTAAAACAGATTTAACAGTAGGATTTCCCTATTCGAAAATTCAGTATTCAAATAACGAACGAAATATTTTCAGCCTGACAAATGCTTTTGAAGGCGAATATTACCAACTCGACCAAGCAAAAACAATCAGTTCAAATCTAAGTGCTTCAAGAATGAGTTTTTCTCAAATGACAACCGCTTTAGAATACGAAAGAAATGTGGATAGCAACTGGTTTATGAGTTTCCAGGCTGGTTATCAGTTCAACAAAAAATACACATTAACAGATAATAGAGGAACAACAAAATTTAATTTCGACGCTAATGATGGATACCTCTTTAACATTGGCATAAAATACAAACCGTAACAAATAAACTAAATTATGACTATTTTAAAAGGAAGAACACTAATTACCATGTTATTAATAGGACTGGTATTTGTAAGTTGCAGCAACGATGACGATGAAGAATTGCTAGGTAACTGGATTAAAAAATCTTCATTTGATGGCCCTGCAAGATCAAATGCAACAAGTTTTGTAATTGGTTCTTATGCTTATATAGCTACAGGATATACTGGAGACGAATACTTGAAAGATCTTTGGGCATACAATTCAGATGGTGATTATTGGGAACAAAAGGCCGATTTTACAGGAATTGCAAGAAGTTCGGCTTCTGGATTTGAATTGGAAGGTAATGGCTACGTTGGTCTTGGATATGATGGAACCAATAAATTAAAAGATTTTTACCAATACAATCCAGACACAAACTCCTGGACACAAAAAGCTGATTTTATAGGCACAGCACGCTATTCGGCTGTGGGATTTCAAGCGGGCGGAAAAGCCTATTTTGGAACTGGATATGATGGAAATTATCTGAAAGATTTTTATCAATATGATGCCAATGCTGATTCTTGGACACAAGTAAACGGTTTTAGTGGAAATAAAAGACGAAATGCTTCGGTTTTTGTAATTGATGACAAAGCTTACTTAGTAGCTGGAATTAACAATGGAGCGTATCAAGTAGATTTTTGGATGTTTGACCCTAGCACTGATAGCTGGACTAAAAAACGTGATATTGATCAAGACGATGACGATGATGAATCCTACAATGATGATTATGTAATTGTGCGTTCGAATGCTTCTGCTTTTTCAATGAATGGCTTAGGCTATTTAGCTTGTGGCGAAAGTTCAAAAACCATTTGGGAATACACCCCATCAACTGATGTATGGGAAGAAAAAACTGCTATTGAAGGTTCAGGAAGAACCGATGCTATAGGTTTTTCTATCAACGAAAGAGGATTTATTTTATTAGGTAGATCTGGTTCTTCTTACTATGATGATGTTTGGGAATTTAAACCGCAAGACGAGCAAAGTGATGATGATAATTAATTCAAACCCTAAATTCTTCTGGATCAACATCCAGAAGAATTTTATATCAAATACAGCAAAAAAAACACTATTTCTGAGTTGCTTATTATTGCTTTTTGCTTGTAGCAAAAAAGAGCAATTAAACTTAGAATCGATTAAAACGCCAACTGGCTGGGGATATGTAATTAAAAACAATGACAAAATCATTATCAAACAATCGATAATTCCAGTGATTCCAAGTCAAAAATCATTTAAAAACGAACAAGAAGCATTAAAAGTAGGTAACTTAGTTTTGCAAAAATTGAAAGACAAAACATCGCCAACTATTACAAAAAAAGATTTAATTTTATTGTCAATTAAAACCTAGATGAACTTAGAGGGAATTACAAACAACAATTCAAACAAAATACTGATACACAGTATC
>NCET01000410.1:0-3548 GCA_002280815.1 Flavobacteriales bacterium 32-34-25
AAGACCTAAACTCGAAATAGAAGTAGCTGCGCTTTCTTTTACCGTAGGTTTAGCATGAAAAGCAATTCCTAGTCCAGCCAAATTAATCATTGGTAAATCATTCGCTCCATCGCCCACAGCAATAGTTTGATTGATGTGAATTCCTTCTTTCTCGGCAATAGCTTGTAAAAATTCGGCTTTCTTTTGACCATCAACAATTTCGCCAATATAGTTTCCTGTTAGTTTTCCGTCTTTAATTTCCAATTCATTGGCATGAACATAATCAATACCTAATTCTTTTTGCAAATAATGACCAAAATAAGTAAAACCTCCAGACAAAATAGCGGTTTTATAACCGTAATATTTCAAAGCTTTCATCAAACGGTGTGCTCCTTTTGTAATTGGCAAATTGATCGCCACATTATGCAACACATCTTCGCTCAACCCTTCTAACAAAGCCATGCGTTTCTTGAAGCTTTCGCTAAAATCAATCTCACCATTCATTGCCGATTCAGTAATGGCTCTTACTTGCTCACCAACTCCAGCCAACTCAGCCAATTCATCAATTACTTCCGTTTGAATCAATGTAGAATCCATATCGAAACACACTAAACGTCTGTTTCTTCTGTAAATGTTATCTTCCTGGAAAGAAATATCGACATCTAAGGTTCTGGAAATTTCCATAAAACTAGCAGTCATCACAGTTTTATCTACAATTTCTCCCGAAACTGATAATTGAATACAAGAACGAGGATACACCTCTGTTTCTACAATAGATGTTCTTCCTGTTAATCTTTTTATAGAATCAATATTTAAGTTTTGGTCGGACATTATTTGAGCCACTGCAGCTAATTGAGACGCAGCTAATGTTTCGCCTAAAATATTAATGATGTAACGCTGTTTAGACTGGGCTTTTACCCATTTTTCATAATCAGCAATAGTAATTGGAATAAACTTTACTTTAATTCCTAACTCATAAGCCTTAAACAACAAGTCTTTTAAAACTGGCGCTGAAGAAGAACCTGCTTCAATTTCGAACAAAATCCCTAAAGAAAGTGTATCGTGAATATCGGCTTGTCCAATGTCTAAAACAATGGCATTGTATGTTGCCAACACTGATGTTAAACCAGCAGTTACCCCTGGTTTATCCTGACCAGAAACTTTTAATAAAATAATCTCTTTATCCTCAATTGCCATTTTTAATCTATATTGACGTATAAAAAAGCAGATTATGTGTTTTTTACAAAGAGTTAATTTTAAAGAAATAATCCGTATAAAAAAACCCGTCTCGTTCTAAAAAACGAGACGGGTTTGAAATTTTATAAATCAAAAAAATTAAGAAGCAATCTCTAAACGCTTCAATAAATTTTACATATAAAAAATACGCTTTGTAACGACAGCTAATTATTTCAATTTAAAAATCTGGTTATCATACTTATCAAACACATAAACATCATCCTTAAATGACTCTATTTTTAATGTATTAGTATACTCACTTAAATTATGGTTTTTGTTTTTGCCTAAAGAAGAGTCTTCAAGAAAAATCTCCGCATCCAAATTTTGATCTATCTTTATAATTCGGGTTCTTTTTCTATCAGTGACATAGATATTCCCTGAAGCATCAATTGTAATATTCTCTGGTTCATCTAATATAATTCCGCTAGGAGCTATTAATTTCACGTCATTATTTTTTGAAACTTTCAAAATTCTATTTGTGTTAGAATCACAAATAAACAGATTGTCATTTTTATCAACTGTAAGTCCTGCTGGACCATTCAATGCTACCGATAAATTAAACTGAATTTCTTTACCCGAAGCATCAAATTTGAAAATTTTATTTGCATAATTATCAGAAACATATAGGTTATTTTCAGAATCAAAAACCAAATCATTCCATCTTTTATAATCTAAATTTTTGCTTTTGGGATCAATATAAATTGAGGATTGTCCATTTACATCAATTTTTTTTATCTGTACATTTTTAAAATCCCCATCTATAACATAAAGATTTCCCAAATTGTCAATTGATATGGCTTCGGCATTTGTAAAACTTGTATTTTGTGGCATTCCTACCTTGTTACCATATTTTCCATTTCCGGAAAAAGTACTTACCATTCCGTCTGATGAAATTTTTCGAATCACCAAATTTCCTTTATCTATAACATAAAGATTGCCACTAGTATCAAAAACCCCATCATAAGGATAACTAAATGTCGCTTTATTTATAATCCCATTTCTACAACTACCATTTTTCTCACCAATTTGAATTATCTGCGTATCTTTATCAATGATATTTACAAAATCTTTAGATGGAACTATAATATTATTATCATCATCTACAGTAATTTTGACATGAAATGAAAAGTCCTGAGAACTCAAACCATCACTCTTTAAAGATTTCCTTAATCTACCTTGTTTATCAAACGCATACAATATTTTATCAGAACTATCAAATACTAAAACATATCCTTTGCTAGTTAACGCAATTGATGACGGCCATTTAATTATTCCATTAGGTATAAAAGTTGTTATCAATCCATCTACACCTAATTTTTTAATTTTCCTATTTACTTGATCAACAATAAAAAGTTCATTTTCATTGTTTAAAGCTATATCAGAAATTTGATTAAACAAAGCTTCACCAGCTTCTCCTTGCTGATCTCCAGTTATATCTTTCCCGGTAACAGTAGTTACTTTTCCATCAGACCCAATTTTTCTGATTTTATTTTTATCTGCAACATATATTTCATCATTTTTATCTACAACTAAAGCTGAAATAAATTTAAACATAGCCGTCTCTTTTTGACCGTCTACTGCGACATCATATCCACTCTTAGAATATTTCCCAGCAAAATGACTAACATTACCCAGAGTGTCAATTTTAAAAATTTGATCATAATCTGTGGAAACATAAATATTATTTTTACTATCAACAATGATGTTTTCCGGATTATTTAATGAAACTTTGGTATATTGTCCTGCTATATTCTCTTTTTGACCATTAGCCGCAAATGTGGAAATCTGATTATCCTTAATCTGTCTAATAAGATTATTACCTGTATCAGTTAATAAAACAGTTCCTTTATAATTAATAGCACTTGAAGCATTATTAAAGTAAGTATCTTTAATCCCGGGTATTCCTGAATAATTTACAATTTGAGTTGTCTTAATTGGCTTTGTACTGACCGATTCAACTTTTCCAATAGATTTTAATTTGTTATCATTATTAGTTATTGTATTCTTTTTAACAGATGAACAACTAGCGATTACAAAAATCAGTATAGGTATTGAAATCTTTTGTAACATAAATTTATCTTATTTATTAATGATTGTGAAACACTTCAAATGTATAAATATTTTCTTATACAAATTAAAAACAATTATATAAAAAAAAACCTGCTCAAATTAATGAACAGGTTTTAAGTATTGTAATAAAAAAGAAATCTTTTTAAGATGCAATTTCCAAACGTTTCAATAAATTTTTATTCAAAGTTTCCTTTGCATAATCTACATCAATTTCTAATATTTTATCATCAGAACTTGGTAATTCATACATCGCATCGGTTAGG
>NCET01000410.1:3605-6821 GCA_002280815.1 Flavobacteriales bacterium 32-34-25
TTCAATAAATTTTTATTCAAAGTTTCCTTTGCATAATCTACATCAATTTCTAATATTTTATCATCAGAACTTGGTAATTCATACATCGCATCGGTTAGGATAGCCTCACAAAGCGAACGCAATCCACGAGCTCCTAATTTATATTCTAACGCTTTATCTACAATAAAATCCAAAGCATCATTGGTGATAGTGAATTCCACATCATCCATTAAGAATAACTTTTGGTATTGTTTGATTAAAGCATTTTTAGGTTGCGTTAAAATAGCTCTTAATGTTTCTCTATCTAAAGGATCCATGTGCGTTAACACCGGCAAACGACCAATGATTTCCGGAATCAATCCAAAATCTTTGATGTCTTTTGGGATAATGTATTGCAATAAGTTTTCCTTGTCAATATTATCTACATTTTTTGAAGTAGAATATCCAACCGCTTGACGATTCAATCGTTTAGAAATAATTCTTTCCACTCCATCAAAAGCACCACCTGCAATAAACAAAATGTTTTGGGTATTTACTTCTACAAATTTTTGGTCTGGATGTTTACGCCCTCCTTTTGGTGGTACGTTTACAACTGTTCCTTCTAATAATTTCAATAAGGCTTGTTGCACACCTTCACCAGAAACGTCACGAGTAATGGATGGATTATCGCTTTTACGGGCAATTTTATCTATTTCGTCAATAAATACAATTCCGCGTTCAGCCTTAGCCACATCATAATCAGCAGCTTGTAAAAGACGTGTCAAAATAGTTTCCACATCTTCTCCTACATAACCAGCCTCGGTTAAAACCGTAGCATCTACAATAGCCAAAGGAACATCTAACATCTTAGCAATAGTTTTTGCAACCAATGTTTTTCCAGTTCCAGTTTGTCCCACCATGATGATGTTACTTTTTTCAATCTCTACCTCATCGTCCAGTTGCTGTTGCATCAAACGCTTGTAGTGATTGTAAACCGCCACCGACATTACTTTTTTAGTTTGGTCTTGCCCAATTACATATTGATCCAGGAAAGCTCTAATTTCTTTTGGCTTTTGCAAAATCAAATCACCAACTAATTTTGAACTTCCGCTTGATTTTAATTCTTCAAGAACAATTCCGTGAGCTTGTTCGATACATCTGTCGCAAATGTGCGCATTAATACCAGCAATCAATAAATTGGTTTCTGGCTTTTTCCTTCCACAAAACGAACATTCTAATACTTCTTTTGCCATCTTTTTAAGTTGGAAGAAGGAAGTTAGAAGTTAGAAGTTAGGTGTTTTCCTTGCTTCCAACTTCTGACTTCCATCTAAATTATCTTTTTAAAACCTCATCAATCATTCCGTATTCTTTTGCTTCTTCAGCAATCATCCAGTAATCACGCTCACTGTCTTTGTGTACTTTATCAAAAGTTTGTCCTGAATGTTGAGAAATAATATGATACAATTCATCTTTTAGTTTCAACATTTCACGTAAGTTGATTTCCATATCAGTTGCAACTCCTTGTGCTCCTCCTGATGGTTGGTGAATCATTACTCTTGAATGTGGTAAAGCCGAACGTTTTCCTGCTGCACCTGCACACAACAATACTGCTCCCATAGAAGCTGCCATTCCTGTACAAATAGTTGCTACATCAGGTTTGATGTATTGCATGGTGTCATAAATTCCTAAACCTGCGTAAACACTTCCTCCTGGAGAGTTCAAATAAATTTGAATATCCTTGGAAGCATCGGCGCTTTCTAAGAAAAGCAATTGCGCCTGAACGATGTTTGCAATTTGGTCATCAATTCCTGTTCCAAGGAAAATGATTCTGTCCATCATTAATCTTGAGAAAACGTCTAATTGCGAAATATTCAATTGACGTTCTTCAATAATGTATGGAGTCATATTAGTAGGATTCATTGCCGCTACGATTTTATCGTAATACATGGCATTTACTCCTTGGTGCTTTGTAGCAAACTTTTTAAATTCTTTACCGTAGTTCATATGTATTGGTTCTAAGTTTTACGTTATATCTTGTTCTCTTTTATTTGTACAAAGGTTGTACCTCTTTGTAAATAATGCCATTATGTCTTGTTTTTTTAGCCCAGATAAAAGCGCAAAACTTTTTGAAATTTGTTTTTTAGTTTTTTTTATTCTTGTAAAGCGACCAGAGGAAGCTCTTGCAAGAATTTTAAAAAAACAGAAACAAATGAAAAAACTTGCAGCGTATAGCTGGTTTTGCTCCTGAAACAATTTAAAACAAAAGAGCGTCAAAAAAAAACTTCTGACGCTCAAATATAACTATTTTTTTAACTTTTGGCTAATGCCTACAGCTATTCACGAAATTATTTATTCTCCGTAAGACGCAGCAATAAATTCATCGTAAGTAACTTCTTTAGTTGTTGGGTTTGCTTTTTCTTTGAACAATTCCAATAATTTTTCAGCAACTACTTGATCAGAAAGTCTTTTTACTTCGTCTTGGTTAGACTTCCTTGAACTTCTTCTTCAGTAGGATTTGTTTGCCCGAATTGAGCCATTTGAACTCTGATGTTTTTAGCTGTAAAAGTTTTTAAGTCTTCAAAAGTAATTTTGATATCATTTTGAGCCAAAGCTTTTCCTTCGATTAATTGGAAACGCAATCCTTTTTCAGAACGTGCATATTCTACTTCAGCTTCTTCTGGAGATAATTTTTTCTCACCTACAGTTTGCAACCATTTTTTAAGGAACTCAGAAGGCAATTCGAATTTTGTGTTTTCGATTAAAAACTCAGTAACATCACCTAATAATTTTTGGTCAGCTTGTTGAGCAAATTGAGTTTCAGCGTCTTCTTTGATTTTTCCTTTCAAATCTTCCAATGAAGCTACATTTCCTTCTCCGAACAATTTGTCGAACAATTCCTGGTTCAATTCAGCTGGCTCAGAAACAGTGATTGCTTCGATAGTGAAATCTACATCAACAGCTAAACCGTGAACATTATCATGACCTACTTTTAAGTAATCCATCAATTGGTGATCGTCTTCAAATAAACCGCTTGTGTTTACAGTAACTACATCACCCACTTTTTTACCGATGAATTTATCAGCAGTAGCTTTGTCTTTGAAAATATCTAAAGAAATAGTAGTTGTGTTACCGATTCCTTCCGCTTCGTTTGTGAAAATTCCTTTAATATCAGAAGTAGCTTCAACAGCTTCCTGAGGAATTGCAGTACCAAATTGTTTTTGGATACGAGCTACTTGTCCGTCGATTAATTTATCATCA
>NCET01000411.1 GCA_002280815.1 Flavobacteriales bacterium 32-34-25
TTTTCTTTTACCTACTCTCCTATTTGCTCAAACAAGCATCAAAGGCAAGATTATGTCCAATGGAACACCATTAGAAGAGGCTAATATTAGCTTAAGAAAAGCCAAGAAATCTACCATGAGTGATGCTGAGGGATTTTACACTTTAAAAAATATTGCTTTGGGCGAGTATGAAATTGTCGCTACCTATACTGGTTACAAAACCGAAATCAAAAAAATCACACTTACTGACAGCACCGAATTTATTGTTGATTTTAATCTAAAAGAAAACAATACGCTGGATGAAGTGGTGGTTACTGGAACCTTAAAACCCGTGAGTCGTCTGGAAAGTGCTGTTCCTGTAGAAGTTTACAAGCCTGCTTTCTTCAAAAAAAATCCAACAGCCAACATTTTCGAAGCTTTGCAAAACGTCAACGGTGTCCGTCCGCAATTGAATTGTAATGTTTGCAACACCGGTGATATTCACATCAACGGATTAGAAGGTCCTTATACCCTGGTTTTAATAGACGGAATGCCCATTGTAAGCGGACTTTCGACCGTTTACGGATTATCCGGAATTCCGAATTCTTTATTGGAACGAATTGAAATTGTAAAAGGACCTGCTTCTTCGCTTTATGGAAGTGAGGCTGTGGGTGGTTTAATCAATATTATCACTAAAAACCCAAAAAACGCTCCTCTTTTCTCGGCTGATGCTTTCACTACTGATTGGGGTGAAATGAATATTGATTTGGGCTTCAAAGGAAACGTCAGCAAAACCGCCTCAGTACTAACTGGAGTAAATTATTTCAATTACAGCAATCCAATTGACAACAACAACGATAATTTTACCGATGTAACTTTACAGGATCGAATTTCGGTTTTCCAAAAATGGAATTTCAATCGAAAAAGTGACAAACTGTTCTCGATGGCGGGACGTTTTTTCTATGAAGACCGTTGGGGCGGCGAAATGCAATGGGAGAAAAAATACCGTGGCGGCAGTGAAGTCTATGGCGAAAGTATTTATACCAAACGCTGGGAATTATTGGGTGCTTATGAATTGCCTGTAAAAGAAAAAATGTTGTTCTCCTTTTCTTATACTGACCACGACCAAAATTCGGTTTATGGAAATATGCCTTATCTGGCGAAACAACGCATTGGTTTTGGACAACTGACTTTGGACAAAAAAATAAACACCCATGATATGCTCTTTGGAACTGCACTTCGCTATCAATATTATAACGACAATACTCCTGCAACGGTAAAAGAAGATGTCAACTGGATTCCGAGTTTGTTTGTTCAGGACGAAATAACATTGCATGAAAACCACAAAGTGCTGCTGGGTGCCCGTTATGATTACAACAAAAATCATGGTTCTATTTTTACTCCGAGGTTAGCTTACAAATGGAAAATTAACGACAATAACATTCTGCGATTCAATACCGGAACGGGTTTCAGGATTGTCAATCTCTTTACCGAAGAACACGCTGCATTGACCGGTTCGCGCGATGTGATTGTCCTGGAAGAATTGAAACCGGAGCGCTCTTATAACGCCAATTTGAATTATCTAAAGAAAATTTATACTAACAACGGCAACTTTATCGGGTTGGAAACTTCGGCTTGGTACACGCATTTCACCAATTCGATTATACCGGATTATGATAGCAATCCAAATCAGATTATTTATAAAAATTTAGATGGATATGCCGTTACTAAAGGAATTAGTACCAATATCGACATGGTTTTTCAAAACGGACTGAAAGTCATTGTAGGAGCAACTTATATGGATGTATCCAAAACCGAAAACGGAATAAAAACCCGCCAGATGTTAACGGAAAAATTCACCGGAACCTGGGCTATTTCGTACCGAATCAATAAACTATTCCTTGATATTGACTATACCGGAAACCTCTACGGACCAATGCGACTTCCTGTTTTAGGCAGCTTAGATCCCAGAAAAGAGTATTCGCCTACATGGAGCATTCAGAACATTCAGTTTACGTTTAATAAATTTAAAAACATCGAAATTTATGCCGGTGTAAAAAACCTGTTGAACTGGACACCAAATAAAGGAAATCCGTTTATTATTGCAAGAGCAAACGATCCTTTTGATAAAAATGTGGAATATGACAGTAATGGAAATGTTCAGCAAAATACTAATCCCAATGACCCAAAATACAACCCGTATGCTTTAACTTTCGATCCCGGTTATGTTTATGGACCCAACCAAGGTATTCGAAGCTTTTTTGGATTGCGTTATACTTTGAAATAATGAAAAAATGGTTTTACATAGTATTGATTTTCTTTTGGGCGATTCCATCCGGTTTTGCCCAATTGAAAATCCATACGTTTGAAGAAGCCGAACAATTAGTCGTAAAAAACCCTAAACCCTTTGTCGTTTTCACCCATACTTCCTGGTGCAAAATCTGCAAAATGATGGAAAATTCGACTTTTAAAAACCCTGAAATCAT
>NCET01000412.1 GCA_002280815.1 Flavobacteriales bacterium 32-34-25
TGTAATAGCAACCACTTTACCATCTTTGCAAATCACATAACAAATAGCATATTGATTTGCTTCCCAATTAAGGGTATTATTACTGATAGCCAAATTAGCCGGAGCTTCAATTTGTTCCACTATTTCAAGAGGATTCCATTTATCTGTTCCACTTAATACATTTTCAATTGTATAAGTATCCGCTTGTTCCTTAGTTAATACAGGATTGTAATTTCCTGTTTGAGGAACTCCGTTTACATTAAAAATATTGGTTCTGTTATCAGTATTAACCTTAATTCCATTAGCATCTACACTATTGTACTCCGCAAAAAGTGCCGGTACCGTTCCCATAGAAGCCCAACCCTGGGTATGAGGTTCGTTTATCATTTTGGTATTCAAATAAACCGCTCTGGGTGCATTTTGCCATGGGCGACCTAAATAATAAGCCGTAGTAGCTGTTATTGTGTTGTTGTTAAAAATATAACCATACTGAACATTGGCATCATGATTTGGTGCTACAAGATAGCCTGCTGCAACCGAAACTAATTTACATTCCTCAAACCAGTGAGTTCCGCCTCCGCAAATAAAATCCACATCACCTTCGATGGTCGATTTATAGTAAAAACTTCTATTACCACCTGTAACCTGAGTATCCTGCTTACTTCTCAGTCTAACTCCATTATATACATTTCTATCACCTGCTGGATTTAGTGCAGGTCTCTGACCTGATGTTGTTATTCCGTCTTTGTGCTCAATGGTTACATTCTCCATATATAAATCATTGGCTTCAATAGAAAGTACGGCATTTTTAATACCCCAACCAGGATTTCCCTGAAGAATAACCTTATCCTTTGATTGTGCAATTAAGGAAACATTATTTTTTCCTGAAGGAAGTTGTAAAACGATTCCTTGTGGATTTGTACCATCACCTCCTAAATTATAAGTACCATTGGTAATCAACACTAAAAATCTTGAAGTAGAATTAGATGGAGCTGCATTGAATGCTTCGGCAATTGTTTTTACATATTTTCCCGAAGAAATTTGTTCCGCTGTAGCATTTGCATCTACAATTAAATTAAAATCTCGCTTGGCAGGAATAGGTTTCTGAATAGTCTTAAAAGTAAGTTCTAATGCAGCTGCATTATTGCCTGAAAGATCCTTAACAAATCCTGCGGGTAAATTAAAAGTGTATTGTGTATTATATTCTAATCCATAATAACTAAATTTCACAGTTTTGTTTACAAACTCAGCAGTTAAATTTTTCCCATTCAATGTTGCTTGACCCGCACCTAATTGAACTTTCTCATCATAAGTAAGTATAATGTCACCACTTGCACTAACAGTTGTTGAAGCTGTTGCTGGAATAGTAGATTGAAGTACTGGAGCAATTGCATCTAAAACCGCAATTTCATCTGCTTTTACCGTTACATTAGATAATACAGTAGCTGTTACATCAGTTGCGCTTCCATGTTTTGTACCATTTACATTCGGAAACCATCTAATATATACCTTTTCTTTACCTTCGGCTTCGACTGGAAGTATCCCTCCGATAGGGGTAACTGAACTGGTATTGATAGTTGTTAAGCTAGAAATATTTTGAAAATTAACACCATCTAGTGAATATTGAAAAGTCCATTCGTCACAACCGTAATAATAACCAATAAGTCCCGATGAAATAGTAATATTTTTATATCCAACTGTTGAGAAAGAAGTCATAAAATAAAAGAACTGTCCTCTATCAGTATTCCAAACACCAACTCCATTTGCTCCTCCTCTATTTAATAATCGAATATTAGGTGCTAAAACATTATCAGTAACATTATAAGCAAATAACTGTGGTCTGTTTTCTACTTTAGAATACAATTCGGCTACTCTGGGATTAGCATATTGATCATTCTTAAATGTCCAACCAGCTATAAACGATACATTGTCAAAAGTTCCTATTACATTAGTATTATTATTTATTGTTACAGCATTACTTAGAGCTGTAGATCCATTAGACCAATTATTGAATTTGACAATATCATTTTCAATAGCTGTTATCGTAACATTAGTCCCTTTTTCGTAAACTGAAAAAGCACCATCTTTACCTGCAGGTGCAATAGAAAATTCTCCTAAACCATACGCTCCTTGAGAATTTGTTGTTAGAGTATAGGTTTCAATTGTTTCGTATTCCGCCACCAATGTAGTATTGGCATTTATTGTAAATATATAAGGATTTGCTGTTGAAACTAAAACTCCATTTCCATCAACCCATCGTGTAAATTTATATCCAAAGTTTTTATTAGCTGTCAATGTAACTTCGGTTCCCTGATTAACAGTAGTTCCGGCCGGATTGGCACTAATAGTTCCCGCAGCTGCAGGTGTTATCGAAGTTGCTAATGTATATGTAACAGCATTAGGATTATTAGTTACTTTTTCAAAATAATCTAAATTGAATAAATATCCTGTACTTGTTGGGTGT
>NCET01000413.1 GCA_002280815.1 Flavobacteriales bacterium 32-34-25
CGACATTGGAAAATGGGGAGGAAAAGGCGGAAATGGTAAAAATGACCGAACAGGAAACAGAGTCGATCGTTTTACGGCTTGCATTGCCTATCTTGACGGCGTACATCCAAGTGTGGTGATGTGCAGAGGATATTATGGCCGAATTGTTATGGCTGCCTGGGATTTTAAAGATAAAAAACTAAGCTCAAAATGGGTTTTTGATTCTAAAGACGGGAATAATCCGTTCTCCGGAATGGGGAATCACGGACTCTCAGTTGCCGATGTGGATAATGACGGAAAAGACGAAATTGTCTATGGCGCTATGGTTGTTGACAATGATGGGAAAGGATTGTACACCACCGGTTTCAGACACGGCGATGCACTTCATGTAAGCGATTTAGATCCTGAAATCCCAGGTCAGGAAGTTTTTGGCGTACACGAAATTGAAGAAGGAACAAAAGGCCCAGGAGTAGCTTTGTTCTCCGCTGCCGATGGAAAAGTTTTGTTTACCGCCATGGACGATCAGGATATAGGAAGAGGTGTTGCTGATAACATTGATTCGAGCAGAGTGGGTGCCCAAATGTGGTGGTCGGGTTCTAAAGGTTTGATGCTTCCAGAGAAATTTTAAATTCAAATTATATTGACAAATACGGAAAAGGTAGAATTTTCACTGCCGAAGGTGCTCGTTCTAATAATGGTTCAAAATCAACTCCTGCCCTTTCAGCTGATATTCTGGGAGACTGGAGAGAAGAACTGATTTTGAGAAGTGAAGACAATAGCGAATTGCGCATTTATTCCACCACAATTCCAACCGAAATTAGACAATATACCCTAATGCACGATTCACAATATCGTTTAGCGATTGCCTGGCAAAATGTAGGCTACAATCAACCGCCACATACCAGTTTTTATATGGGAACCGGAATGAAAGCCGCTCCAAAACCGAATATTAAATTTGTTCCTTAAATGATAATTATTTTATTTTCGTTAGATTTATTTAAATCAACTTTTAAATTTAGATAGATGAAAGGAGATATTCACACAACATACTGATAACAACACTATTATAGTTTTTAAAAAAGATTTGTAGAGCAAGCCATTACAACAACATTATCAGGAAACTGCATTTTAGATTCACCAATATCATTAAGGAGCAGCTTAAAAGTGTATTTCATCGATAAAACGCGTTATTTCTTAGTTAAAAGTAGTAATCCTTAGTATCAATATACACTTATTTATATATATTTGTCGCATAATTAATGCACATATAGTGCTTAATTTATACATAAACACACAAAAACGAACAGATATGAGTAATTTAATTCTTTCTTTAGAAGTGCTTTTTGGTGATTTATTTAAAGATGTAAGTAAATCCCTAAGTGGCACTTACAAGAATAACGATGAAGAAATACAACAGCTTATCAATGAATTGCATAATGAAGAAATTCCTTCTGCTAGAAATGACAGAACTAATTTAAAGAATGATGGTTCAAATGTAGTTCGAGATTATAAAAAAGCTTTCGAACTTAAAAAGGTAGAGTTTTAATGGCAAAACAATCGCTTACAAAAAAGAACACTTCAATACATCATGCAAATGGTAAAGGAGTACAGCAAGAACATACTGAAGTATTTGACGATAATTTATTACCTGATGCTTGTGAAATACAAGCACTTGCGGCTATAGATCCCAAAATATTAGACTGGTTAAAAACAAGAGCTGAAAAAGAGCAAGATTTTAGACATCAAGCCTTCAATAAAAGAACCGAAATACTAGAGCTAAATGTTAAAGGTGAAATAGCTATAAATAAACGTGGTTTAACTTTTGCTTTCCTAATCATTATTGCTGGAATGGGATTTTCCACTTACTTAATCTCATTAGGTCAAATTATAACAGGAAGCATTTTTAGTGGTCTCACCATTATTTATGCCGCTGCCTTATTTATAAAAGGCAGGAAAACAGAAATAGATAAAAAATAAGAAACCCCTCCATCATGAGGGATTTTCTTTTTTTCACAGCTAAACTAAAATTTTAATCATAAAAAAACCCAACTCTATCTGGTGCTCGTTTGCAACGAGTACCTACTTTCTTTTAAGAACTAAATAAAGCGTTTTCAACGCGGTTCTTAAAATCCTTATCCCTTTCAAACAATAAATTTTCACACAGATTCTACAGATTTCCGCAGATTTTTTTTAAATAATTTTTCTGCGAAAATCTGCAAAATCCGCGTGCCTTTTTATCTGTATGACAGCTCCGCAAAGTCTCCGACTTTGAGGTAGTGAGAATCGGTTTCTAACCGACATTTTTAACGTCTGTCAGAGACAGAATAACGCATCCTCAAAGTCACAGACTTTGCGGAGCTGAGAAAGTCACGAATTATAAAAATTTAATTTGTGAATTCGTGGCTCTATTTTTATCGCATTACAAAACAATATTCTATACGTCTGTCAGAGACAGAATAATGCATCCTCAAAGTCGGAGACTTTGCGGAGCTAAAAATGCTATTTTCCACTAATAATTTTCCAAAAATCTTCCTTAGGAAAAATATCTTTCAAAGTATATTTTGCTGCTTCTTCCTTAGACAATTGATGTGACCAAGCCACTCTTTTATTGGTTTTTGCTCCTTTTCCTTTGTTGTTGTATTCCGCATAAAAAGTAGTTTTCGTTTTATCCGCAAATCGCTCATCTGCCCAAGGATTCCAGCCTTCCGGCAAAATGTGATTTCCTAATTTCGATTTTATAAATACTGTTTTAGCATAAGGTCGCCAAGGACGACCTAAGAAAACCTTTGTCACATTGGCATCAGCAATTAATACGCAATTCAAGAAAACATATCCAAAATCTAAATTTTCTGGTGTAGAAGCCGCTGTTATATAGGAA
>NCET01000414.1 GCA_002280815.1 Flavobacteriales bacterium 32-34-25
TATCTTATAATTTAAAAAAATGACTATAAAAGTTAAATTTTATCGTTTTTTAAAAGTGAGTTAAAACCCAAATATTATTCTTTTAGATAACTAATGGATAAATGAGTATGATGGGCAAGTATGAAAGTTTCAAATTTATCTTAATTATTGAGGTAGAAATCGTTTTTATTGCGGTATTCGCCTGGAGTCAGACTTACTATTTGTTTGAAGATTTTTGAAAAGTGAGGCAAATTAGAAAAACCCGTATCTAAGGCAATTTCCAGAAAACTTTTATTTGTAGTTGCAATAAGGTATTGTGCTCTTTCAATCTTTTTTTCGTGAATGTAATTTAAAGGTCGTTGTCCAGTATGAATTAGAAATTGTTTTGAAAAATAATCTTGATTTTGATTGACTCTTTGTGCTAATTCTGTCACAGTAAGATTCTCACCTAAATGAAGCTGTACATAACTCATGGTGTCTAAAATTTTTGAAGGTGTGCCTTGAGTTGTGGTTTGTTTGAAATTTTTAGTGTTCAAAAATCGGGAAATTAATAGGAGCAATGTTCCTTGATTTTCAATTTTTTGATGCGTTTTCATTTTGTCATTATGAGAACGGTATTCCTTGTAAAAAGCTTCTTTTTCATATACTTTTGGATTATTCGATCGATTAATTCCTCTTCCAGGATTGCTTTGAAGCATTTGTTTGATAAGAATAATATCGGTTTCGGTAGCGGCTAATTTCATCACATTTCTATTTTGATTAAATAATGAAATTCCATCAGGAGATTCTTCAAAAAACTGAATAAAGTATTGACTCAAATATTCTTCGCAATTCAAATTGCAAATAGTAAAACTCGGGATAAGGTATAGATAACCGGCTTCTAAAATTAATTTTCCTGAACTGTTTGAAATAGTTCCCATTCCTTCATCAATGTAATAGAGTCGATAATACGGGCTGATAACATTGTTGAAGTTCCAGTTGTTGTTAAGTTTCACATAATCAATGTGTAACAGCGAAAACGAATATTTGAAAGTGCTTTTTGACATAATAATATTAAAAGAATGAAAAAAATCGTTTTTGAGTAATAAAAAATCGTTTTTGAATAAAAAAGATATGTTACGACTAAGCTACATTTGTTTTTATTTATTCAAAAATAAGTGATTAAAAAAAACAATAATCAAATTTATATATAAAATAGCTGTCATAAAATAACTTGTAGGTTTATTTTAATATAAAAACGGACTGTTGAATAATTTGATAAAAACGGAAATGTATAATATAGTATCCAAATCATAAAAAGATGGACAGAAGAAATGCTTTAAAATTAGGTGTATCGGCTCTAGCCGGACTTTACTTATCTCCTTTGTTAGGACAATCTCATATACTGAACACTCCTGCATTCAAAGGACCTTTCCAACCTACTTGGGATTCGCTTGAAAAATATCAGGTACCGGATTGGTTTCGCGACGCTAAATTTGGGATGTGGGCACATTGGGGACCTCAGTGTGAACCGGAAGCTGGAGATTGGTATGGACGTGGGATGTATGAGGAAGGTTCTCGTCAATATAAATTTCATGTTGAAAAATACGGTCATCCGTCAAAATTTGGTTTTAAAGATGTAATCAATGTTTGGAAAGCCGATAATTGGAATCCGGAGGAATTGGTGAATTTGTATAAGAATTCCGGAGCCAAATATTTCATGGCAATGGCAAACCATCATGATAATTTAGATTTGTATGACAGTAAATATCAACCGAATTGGAATTCGACCAAAATAGGTCCTAAAAAAGACATTATTGCCGGATGGGAAAAAGCAGCTCGTAAAGCGGGATTGCCTTTTGCGGTAAGTGTTCATGCGGCTCACGCCTGGAATTGGTTTGATACTTCTCAGGGTGCTGATAAAAACGGTGCTTTAGCGGGAGTACCTTATGATGGAAAACTGACTAAGGCTGACGGAAAAGGAACTTGGTGGGAAGGTTTAGATCCTCAGGATTTGTATGCGCAAAATCATCCATTAAGTGCAAAACCTTCGGATAGATCATCTGTACACAGTCAATGGGATTGGGCAGATGGGGCTTCAATACCATCATCAGCCTATTCTGAAAAATTTCATGACAGAACGATTGATTTGATCGATAAATACAATCCCGACATGATTTATTTTGACGATACAGCATTGCCATTGTGGCCTGTTAGCGATGCAGGTTTACGTATAGCGGCACATATGTACAATAAAAGTCTTCAAAAAAACAACGCCGTTCAGGCAGTAATTACAGGTAAAATATTAAATGAGCAGCAAAAAAAAGCAATAGTTTGGGACATTGAAAAAGGGCAAAGCAATGCTATTGAACCTTTGCCATGGCAAACAGATACTTGCCTTGGAAATTGGCATTATGACCGAGGTGTTTACAACAACAAGCGTTACAAATCGGCTAAAACGGTTATACATAC
>NCET01000048.1 GCA_002280815.1 Flavobacteriales bacterium 32-34-25
TAAAATAAAAAACTGCATCGGAACTTTTAATATTCCGTTCATAATCAATCCCATCTGACTTTCACGAACAGATTTTCCAGATAAATAACGTCCTACCTGCGATTGATCAGTTCCAAAATAAGCTAAAGCCAGAAAAAATCCACCCGTTACGCCACTCCAAATCGTATATTTCTCTTCAGGATCAGTAGAAAAATCAACGATATTCATTTTCCCATTGGCACCAGCAATATGCAGTGCATTGGTAAAAGTCATATCATTTGGTAAAAAGTGAAGGATAAGAAAAAAAGTAATAAACATCCCCGACATAATCACAAACATTTGTTGTTTTTGGGTTACGTTTACCGCCTTAGTTCCTCCTGTAACAGTGTAAATAATTACCAGAATCCCAATGATAATATTCATATAGGTTAGATTCCAACCCAATAATGCCGACAAAATAATAGCTGGAGCATAAATGGTTAATCCAGTTCCGAGACCTCTTTGGAACAAAAAAAGAATAGCAGCTAGAGAACGTGTTTTTAAATCAAAACGTTTTTCAAGGTATTCGTAAGCGGTAAAAACTTTGTATTTGTGATAAATTGGAATAAAAGTCAAGCAAATGACAATCATGGCTATTGGTAGTCCAAAATAAAATTGGACAAAACCCATTCCGGGATAAAATCTTCAACATTTTTACTTCCTTTAGTTTTCCAAGCGCCATAAATTACTATAAATAGCAAGGTGATAATAAGTACAATCCAGTCGAATAATTGCATGGTTTATGAGTATAAATTCATTATTAAATAAAAAACCATGATGTAAATTGCATTTGCCACAAGTACCCAAGTGTAGCTTGTTTCCCAATTTTTTCCTTTTTTAAATCCCATTTGTGTCTTTTATTTTTGTGTTTTTTCGGTTTCCGTTGTTTTTAGAGCAATCATGTTTGCCATCAATCGATAAGCTCCAGAAACACCCATTGGTAATTCTCTAAACAAACTCAAACCGGTATAAATATATTGTCCTTTTCCATAAGAAGCTACTAATAATGCTCCTTTTTTAGGGCTTTCGCCTTTGTCATTCGAAGATAAAATAGGAGTGAAGGCAGCATCGAATGGATTTGGATAATACAAACCTTGTTCTTGAGTCCAATCTTTGAAATCTTTATTGGTTATTTTGTTTGGATAATTTAAAATCGCATGGTTCGGCGCGAGTAACTCCACTGCGGCATTTTCATCGGTCACTCTATCGTTAGAAATTGTTAACGGATAAGGAGCAATATTTGCAGGAATGGATCGATCAGGGGTGTTGTATTGCACAATTAAAGTTTTTCCTTTTTTAACGAATTCCAACAATAAATGTTGTCTGGTTTTTAAGAAAGGCAAAGTGTTGTAAGCACGAACTCCAGTGATAATTACATCAAAATTATTTAAATTTCTAGAATTGATTTCTTCAGGAGTGAGCATTGTAACGGCATATCCCATTTGGATTAAGCATTGTGGAACATCATCACCAGCGCCCATAATGTAGCCAATTCTTTCATTGGTAATTTTTAAATCCAGTTTTTTAAATTTTGCTTCTGATGGAAGTAAAATTTGCTGTTTCGAAATGTGTTCGTAATGGGTAATAATTTGCTGCTTGTCTTGTTTTTTGTTGTCAATTGAAACTACACTTTTTGCAATAATTTCCGAAGCTTCTTTGGGTGGAGTAACTTCAAAATACAGTGTTTTTTCGTTGTCTTTTTTGTCTAAACTAAAAGGGATGTGAGGTGGATAAACACTCCAATTTTCTCCTAATTCCAATTGAACTTCTCCACTAATTCCATCTTTTCCTGCTTTTACCTGAACAGCTATTTTCTTGGTGTTTCCATCATTAAAAAAAGAAATTTGGTCTAGAATTTTGCTGCTCACATCAGGAACTACATCCAGATAATTGTACATTTCTCCTTTTACCTTGTCGTTGTATTTATAGACTACATTTCGTTCAAACGGAATTGTAACTTCATTGATTTTGATGTTGAATTGTAGTTTTGTATCTCTGATAATATCAGGAATTCCAATGTTTTCCTGGTTTGAAACCTGATACATTCCTGTCGACGCTTTTTCTTTTAACCAATACGGTTGACTATAAGCTGCATCTTGAGGTAATTGTAAATCAATAGTTTGATTTTTAGAATTATTATTCTCTAAAACTTGATTGATAACACTATTTTTTTCATCAGGAAAACTAGTAATACTAACTAATTCCATTGGAATAGTACTTCTGTTAATCGCTTCAATTTTTATTTTGATAGTACTTCCTGGCCTTGCTTGTTGTTCTAAAGCAACTGCTTCGAGGTACAATCCAGCGCAGCTAGCAATGGTATTTTTAATTTCGTTTAATTTTATAGGTTTCCAATGATTTTCATTTAATGCAGCAATCATTTTATAAGCTTTGATTAAATCAGGAATAGAAGCCGATGGATGAGCAAAATTGTATTTAGAGGCTATTTGGCTAATCAACTCTCCAATAGGTTTTCCGCCTTTTACTCGGTTCCAACTGGTGTCGATTCCGTCAAAAACATCCGCTTTATTGTTTAGTTTTTGACCGTTAATCAATTCTAAATATTCAGTTTCTTTGCCACGAGATCCTGTGCTACCAAAACCTTGAGATTTATGACTGCTTCGGCTTAAAGCAGCAATTTCTTGGTTGGATTTACCCAATTCAGGGTAGTAAACACCTGTTTCTAGTGTAATAAAATTCGATTTATCAGCAGCATCAAATTTTTCTTGATTACCATAAAACCACACCGAAGGATTAAAGAAAATGCGTTTCGCTTGCCACGGGCTATACCATTTTAGTTGTTCGGGGAAAATTTGGTCATTATTGGATAAATCAAAACTTTCGACACTTAAAATTGCCGAAGCGGTATGATGCCCATGAGTAGTTCCTGGAGAACGATGGTCAAAACGATTGATGATTACATCGGGCTGGAATTTTCGAATGGTCCAAATCACATCTGCCAATACTTTTTCTCGATCCCAAATTTCGAAAGTCTCGTCTGGATTTTTGGAATAACCAAAATCATTCGCACGAGAAAAAAATTGTTCACCACCATCTATTTTTCTAGCTTCGATAAGTTCTTGTGTTCGAATAACGCCTAATAATTCTCTTAATTCGGAGCCAATTAAATTTTGTCCTCCATCGCCACGAGTGAGTGAGAGATAAGCCGTTCTGGCTCTTTTTTCGTTCGAAAAATAAGAAATCAAACGCGTGTTTTCGTCATCAGGGTGTGCTGCAACATAAAGGACACTTCCTAAGAAATTTAATTTCTGAATTTGGTTGTAAATTTCAACAGCGTTTGGTTTTTGAGGTTTTTGGGCTGTTATGAATTGAAATAACAAAAGAAAGATAAAAAGTGTTCTAATTTTGAGCATTTTTGTCTGATTTAATGGCAATAAATTCAAATGTAACAATTATTTTTTGGAATAAAATTATTCTTGTTTTCAATGCAATTATTGAATAATTAGAATATTTTGTATTTAATTACCTAACAAAAAATGTACCGAGAATTTTCTAGTCTCAAGAAATATGGATTTAAAACCAAATAAATTAAGAATCAATACTTTGTAAAAAGAAAAAAACTACTTCGAAAAGTAGTTTTTTTATGAAATTTATATTTTAACCTTAATTACAATTTTCTTAATTTTTCCATTGCTAATCATGGCTGCATGGACGTCTTCGGGAAATAAGATAGTGAATTGTCCCGGATTTAATTCAAAATACATATCGGGTTGGTCAAAGAAAAAACGAACGTCTTTTTCGTCGCTGTAATCGCCATTTGGACTCACACATTTTTCTCTTGGTTTCCAGGCGTAAGTTTCTGGTCCAGCCACACAAACCTGAATATCGATATTTTTATCGTGGCATTCAAAATGAACTAAGCTTTGTTCTTTTGAATTTCCGTTTCCTGAATTAACGATAATTTTTAAATCATCTGAATATTGCGTAACGCCATCGGCTAGATTAGCTAAGTCGTTTTCGTTTAAAAATTGGAATGCCTTTTCAAAAGCAGGGTGTAAACCATGATATTTTGCGGCATTTTGTAATGAATCTACAATCATTGTAAAGTTGTTTTTAATTTTAGGTGTAAAGTAATAATTGCTTTTTTGGGTAACAAAAAATAAAAATACATTTTTAAATTTAATAGCCGAATGAAAATAATATAAAAAGTGATTTTTTAACGAATTCCTTTTCTTAAACGGATTATTTCTTTTGAATTAGTTCTGTATATTTGTTACTATTGCCTAATGGAAAAGAATTTAATTCTATAAAAAATACTTCAGATGATTGCTACTTTAAAAACCATAGTTTCACTTTTATTTTTAGCTGTATTTCTCTCTTGTCAATCACAGAATACGGTTGTAAAGTCGAAAAATCAAGTAGCCGCTGTGGTAGACGATACTACTTTTGTGAATTTGAAAGATTACAGCACTGATTTTGTTTACGACATGAAATATGCCACCAAAGACAATTTCCTGAAAGCAAAAGTCTATGATTGTGCAGAATGTTACCTGCGATTAAAAACAGTGAAAGCTTTGATTGCAGCGAATCAGGAGTTTATGAAAAAAGGCTACCGAATCAAATTGTTTGATTGTTACAGGCCTTTAGATATTCAAAAAAAGATGTGGAAAATTATTCCAAATCCTATTTATGTTGCTGATCCAGCCAAAGGGTCAATTCATAATAGAGGAGGAGCTGTCGATATTACCTTGGTAAATAAAAGAGGAAGAGAATTAGATATGGGAACTACATTTGATTTTTTTGGAACAGAAGCCAGTCATGATTATGATAATTTTCACCCAAAAGTGATTGATAATCGATTGTTGCTTAAAACGATTATGACTCAAAATGGTTTTAGTTTTTTTGATTCGGAGTGGTGGCATTACAATTTAAAAACAGCTTTAAAAGATAAGGTTTCCAATGAAAAATGGGATTGCGAATGAGTTAAATAATCTTTTTAATCACTCTCAGTTTGTGTGTGTGTTTGTTGGTTTCAGGATTGAAAATTCCTAAATGGTCTATTCGATCAATTCTCACTTTACCACTAGCGTGAATGATGTAATTGTTCTCCATAATAATCCCCACATGGATAATATTTCCTTCTTCGTTATCAAAAAAGGCCAAATCACCAGGTTCACTTTCTTCAATAAAACTTAAAGCTTCTCCTTGTGTGGCTTGCTGCGAGGCGTCTCTTAAAAGTTTGTATCCATTCAATTTATAAACCATTTGGGTAAAACCTGAACAGTCTACACCAAAAGGCGTTTTTCCTCCCCACAAATAAGGTGCATTTAAGTACAAATAAGCAGTATTAATGATGTTCTTTTTGTCTTTTACACCATTGACTTTCGTTCCTTCAAATTCATAATTCTGTGTGTTGATTTCGTTATTATTTAAAAACGACAACGAAGCACCAAGTGGAATAGGGATAAGGAGGTTAGTGGCAGTAGTAATATATTCGATTAAATCCGAATTTAATATAATGGTTTCTTTCGATAATTGTTCGTAATTGCCCTCGGAGATTTCCTGATATTGTTTAGAGTCAACCCAGCCTTCATACCCATCATATTGTAGTTTGATGCGTGACCATTGTTTGTGTTTTTCAAGTATTTTAAAGTGTTCTCCAAATAAAACCTGAGAAACAATTTCACTTCTGTCACTTGCTTCAAAACGAAGAGGGATGATGGCTAGATTACAAATTCCGAACATTAATTCTATTTTTTTAGATTCTTTCAATAACAATTGCTGAAGCACCACCACCACCATTGCAAATGGCTGCGGCTCCTATTTTGGCATTATTTTGTTCTAAAACATGAAGTAAACTCACTAAGATTCGAGCACCTGAACAGCCTAGTGGATGTCCTAAAGCTACTGCGCCTCCGTTTACGTTTACTTTTTTGCTATCTAAACCTAGGATTTTGATATTGGCTAAACCAACAACAGAGAAAGCTTCGTTAAATTCAAAAAAATCAACATCATTAATTGTTATTCCTGCTTTGTCTAAGGCTTTTGGTAAGGCTTTAGCAGGGCTTGTAGTGAACCATTTTGGTTCTTGTGCAGCATCGGCATAGCCTTTAATGTAAGCCAATGGTTTGAGGTTTAATTCAGCTGCTTTTTCTTCGCTCATCAATATCAAAGCGGCAGCACCATCATTTATTGTAGAAGCATTAGCTGCTGTTACGGTTCCATCTTTTGTAAAAACGGGATTTAAAGTTGGAATTTTGTCTAATTTAACATTAGTAAACTCTTCATCTTTTGAAATAATAATGGATTCACCACGTCTTTGTGGGACTTCAACAGGAACAACTTCAGCATCAAATTTCCCATCTGCCCAGGCTTGAGCCGAACGATTGTATGATTCAATTGCGTAATTATCTTGTTCTTCCCTGCTAATGTTGTATTCCGTAGCACAAAGGTCAGCATAAACGCCCATAGCCTGATTGTCGTAAGCATCGGTGAGTCCGTCTTTCTGCATTCCGTCGATAAGAGTGGTTGGGCCAAATTTAGTTCCGTTTCTTAAATGCGTATAATGTGGAATTAAGCTCATGTTTTCCATACCGCCTGCTATTACAATTTCGGCATCGCCTGATTGAATGGCTTGGGCTGCCATCATTACAGCTTTCATTCCGGAAGCACATACTTTATTGATAGTAGTACAAGGAACTAAATTGCTTAATCCTGCAAAAAGAGCTGCTTGACGCGCAGGAGCTTGTCCCACTCCGGCCTGAATTACATTTCCCATAAGTACTTCGTCAACTAAAGTAGGATCTAGCTTTATTTTATCCAAAGCACCTTTTATGGCTATTGCACCAAGTTGAGGGGCTGAAATATTGGCTAATCCGCCCATAAAACTTCCTATTGGAGTTCTTGCTGCAGAAACGATAACTACTCTTTTGCTCATAACTTAAATATGGTTTGATTGTATGCTGTAGCAAATTTACTCTTTTTTGTATAAAATTTATATTTTAGCTTGGCGATTCTCTTTATTGCAAAATAGTTTTAATTTTATTTGAATCTATCTGTTTGATTGCTAGTGTTTTTAGGAATGAGTAAAAAAAATAATAAAAAAAAGCACGAAAATAGTTGTGAGAAATGGGATGATGTGTTACATTTGCAACCGCAAAACAAGACACGTTCTTTGAGCTTGGAGAGGTGCCAGAGCGGTAATGGAGCAGATTGCTAATCTGTCGACGAGTAATCGTCGCCAGGGTTCGAGTCCCTGTCTCTCCGCTTAAAATTTTTCCTTCGGGGTGTAGCGTAGCCCGGTTATCGCGCCTGCTTTGGGAGCAGGAGGCCGCAGGTTCGAATCCTGCCACCCCGACTTTTTTATAAGTTTTTAATGTAAAAAACTTTTTTGGTTCCATAGCTCAGCTGGATAGAGCAACGCACTTCTAATGCGTAGGTCGAAGGTTCGAATCCTTCTGGGATCACACAAGGCTTAATAGGCCAAAAACTAAAAGTGCACATACAGGCCGTAAGGTCAAGTATAGTGCGCTTTTTTGTTTTTAACTTATTTTTTATGCCTATGATGAATACTACATTTCAGTACAAACTGGACACGCTATTGGCCACGAGAAAAATTATCGTGCCAATGAAAGAATCATTCACATTTAGAGAATACAAAAAATCTAATGGAAAAACTCCATTAGTCTTAACATTACGCAGTAATTCTAAAAAAGAAAGAATTGCTTTGAATTTAGATATCGACACCGATTATTGGGATAAAAATAAACAACGGCTAAAACCAATCAATCAGGAGCATATTGATATCAATCTTATTTTGGATAATATTCAGTCAAAAATCACCCAGATAAAAACTTCTTATCGTTTATCGGATAGGGTGCTTACTTTGGAAACGCTAAAGAAAGAATTTCTAAGCGATATGCCTCGAATTCGCTTTACAGCATTTTACAAAATTATGTTGGAGGAAGAAAAAGTGTTGATGGAAATTGGTTCTTATAAAAGATATTGTTCGGTTTTGAAAAAAATAGAAGCTTTTGATAACGATATTACCTTTATGGAAATTGACCAAAACTGGTTAGATAAGTTTAGAAAGCACCTTAGAGGGCTAGGCAATGCGAGTACGACAGTTGCGGCAAACATTGCAGCTGTTAAAAAGTTTCTAGGGTTAGCCAAAAAATCTGGAATTAAATTGGCTATCAATATTGATGAAATTAAAGTAGGAAGCACCAGAGGGAACAGAACCAGTTTATCTACTCACGAATTGAAGCGTTGTGCCGGTTATTATTTCAGTCCTTATATTGCCGATTCACACCGATTGATTTTAGGTTATTTCCTTTTTAGTTGCATGACTGGACTCCGAATTTCCGACGTTCAACGTTTGACCCGTTCTAACTTTATGGATGATTATGTTTCTTTCATTGCAAAAAAAACACAAAAGGATCAATCTATTGCCATGAATATGAAAGCCCGACAAATTGTAGATTACGAACCTTTACTTTTTGAAAAGAAATTTGCCGACCAACATATTAATGATGAGTTGAAAAAAATAATGGCTATTTTAAAAATCAATAAGAAAGTAACTTTTCACGTAGCCCGACATACATTTGCAACTTCATTTTTAAGAGCAGGTGGAGCAGTTGAAAAATTACAAATTTTGTTAGGACATGGAGACATCAGCCAAACAATGATTTATTCGCACATTGTTAGAGCTGATGCCAATAAGGAAGTTTTTTTATTGGATGAATTATTTTAGGGTATGACCATCAACTTCTACATCGAATTTATTTTTACTAATTTGATTTTTATTCAGAAACTTTAAAATAAAATATCTTCCATAGGAATAAATAGTGCTTTTTGAACTCAAGCCATTAAGCGATTCGATGTAACAAGTAAAATTCCATTTGAAATTGATAGAATTTAAACGGAAATCAAACCATTTTTTATAAAAAGTTTCGGCTACCTCAGGCAACAGCATTGGCGCTGGGTCTGAGGTAGTATTCAAATCACTTGAATCTAAACCGTCATATAGCACCGCATAAATTTTATTCGGTTCTGATTCTATGGCGTGAGCCGTCCAAACTCCATTGTAAAAAGCATTCAAAAAAGGAAATGCCTCAATTGTAATTTCCTGTGTTTGATCATCGGTAACATAGCCTGATGTGCTATAGCCATCGCTATTAAAATAGAAGGCTTGGTGTTTATTTTTTTCGTCACTAGGATCGGCAAATTTTAATAAAAATGATAAATCTTTATTGTAGTCCAGTTCTGGTTTTGTTTGGAATTCGCTCATATCAACAGCATCGTTATAATTGATTTCGGTTTCAATAAAATTCATCCAAATTTCTTTCCCTTTTGGAACAATATCCAAATTGTACCAGTTTTTGATTGCTGTAATGAAAGTACCAAATGTCATATCAGGTACTAATCTATTCAAATCAACAACATCGTTTTGAATAATATTAGGAGTTGCAACACCAACATCATTATAATAATATTGTGATGTAGTGTAAAAATCAGCAATGGCCGAATCATCGTCTTTGTATTGATGGCTTTCAAAAATTATTTCGTGATCTCCACCATCATTAATGGTATCAAAAGTAAAATCGATATCGTAAGAATAGATATAGCCTGAATGTCGTTTTCTTTCATATTTCGAAGCCTGCCATAAAGTTCTTCCTCTGTATTTTAAGCGTGCCCAACACCCTGTTTTCCATAATCCGTAAATATTGATGTTTCCTGTAATATTGTATCTTCCGCCTTGTGGAAGTACAATCACTTGGCTAAAAACGGCAACCCTTCCATAAGAACTTACTAAATCGGTACCCAATACATTTGTCGAGATATTGGTTTGATCCAAAATTTTATAATATTCGGCATCAACGTAGAGTAATTTCTTTTTCAGCGATGGTATTTCAAGCACATCTCCTTTTAATTCATAGCCAGCATCGGCAAAACCTTGCGTCATGATATGTAAAAAATACGGCAAAGGCTGCATGATATTTTTGTTATGCGGAATATCATCTTCCACAGTATTGGTCACAAAATCGCCATCTACGTAATTGTTTAAAATTCGCTGAAAATAGGTCCACATTTCATTGGTAGTGTCTATTTTGTCAATTTGAATTTGGGGAAAATTGTAATTGACTGCTGGCCATGTTTGTGAAATTATTGTTTTTGCATGGGCATAAATATCAGGAGCAGCAACTACCGCTAAACCTAATTGATTGAGTTTTTTGTTGAAATTAGGAAAATTATCCAATCCGTATTTTAATTGGAAAGAAATGCTGTCAGCAATTCCTTCTACTCTTAAAATTCCTTTTTCCATTATATCATTGAAGACATAAATGACTTCATATTCCGTAATAGTTTCTTTAGATCTGTAATCCAATACATCCTCAAAAATCAATTTGATTTCATCGGTTAATTCCATTGAAAAAGGAAACGAATACTTCGTATTAAAAGTATCGGTGAACCAGGAGTTTTCATCCGTTAATGAAATAGAAGTATTGGACAAATCCAATTCAAAGCTTTCGTGAATAATCTTGTGCATGATATTAAGATATTGGAGTTTTACCACCCGTTGTACAAGTTCCTGCTGCGGTTACTAAACCATTTATACCATAAATAGAGATGGTTTTATTATCAGGTAAACCAAATTTCAGCAACTCTGAACTGGTATAAGTAAAAACAGTGTCAGGATCTTGAAATATGGTATCGCCTACTACAGGATAAGTTCCTGCTCCATCGTGATAACGAAGCGTGTTTTTAATTGCATCACAATTTACTCCTCCTGTATAAACACCCCAATAAGTCATGTAAAATGGAGTTAAATCACTTTGTTGTGTGGAGCGATTTATTGTTGTTGAAGGTGCTGAAGTATTACCCGAAGTATCCGTAGCAGTTACATAAAAATCATAGCTGGTATCCTGCGTTAATCCCGTTACGGTATAAGTTGTTGCTGTAGTTTCGGCAATTTTAACACCATCCTTATAAACATTGTATTTTGCCACTCCATTATCATCTACTGAAGCATTCCATTCTAATTGAATAGTTGTGAAAGTAATGTTTGGAGCAGATAAGTAAAGCGGTAACGTAGGCGGTGTAGTATCAAATTCGGTAAATGTGGTGACATTGATAGCTGTACTGGAATTAGAAATTGCACCTACATTAGAGCGCGCTTTTACGGTAAAACTATAGGTTGTATCCAAGTCTAAGCCAGTTACATCATAATACAAATTACTGGTTGAACCTATGTAATTTCCGTCTTGATAGATTTCGAAAAATACAATTTCCTCGGTTTCTTCATCGTCAATTTCCCATGTCAATCGGGTACTGGATGCTGTTGTTCCTGAAGAAGTAAGATTGATAATATCTAAAATAGGATTGACAATAAATTTAATATCTTCTAATTCCTGGTCTAATTGTAAACGCAAGGGTTTTATTTTGGTAGGATTTACAAAAAATTCTACTTCATAATAATACAGTTCAGTGTTAGGATCTTGTTTTTTAAATTTCTTCGGATTAGTTGCTAGTTCAATGGCTTCTTTTTCGCCAATAATCAACCACGCTTTAAGCGAATTCAGCAAACTTTCAATTATAAATTCTTCGTCTTGAATTACAAATCCGGTATTGATAATCAAACTCAGTTCTTTAGTAGAGCTTACCTTGGTATTCCATTTTCTAATTCCTTGCTGAATTTGGTTAAACTTAGTTGCAAATTCAACGGGAAAATAATATTCCCCAGTAAATTCTACAATTGTTTTTAAATTATATTCATCCTCAAAAGCAATATAATTGCTGAAAGGAGTAGCTGTAGGCAAAACAATGAATCTCTTGACTAAAGTAGGTTTGCCTTCTAATTTGATTTCAATTACATCACCTTGCTGGGTTTCATAATCGCTCAATAAAATAGAACGGCTACATATATTGTCGCTGATCACCTGAATAGTAAAACTATCCACTTCATCACCATTTTTATTCACTTTAAAAGTATGTGTGTCCTGAGTAAGTAAGGCATTGAAAAACACAAAACTATTAGCACGAGTGCTACGGTTAAGCTGATA
>NCET01000415.1 GCA_002280815.1 Flavobacteriales bacterium 32-34-25
GGAGTTGGTTTAGGAATTAAACCAGATCCTATTTATGTAAAAGCAGGAGATGTTATCGAATTAGGTATTGAAGGTTTAGGTTCAAGTAAACAAGTTGCTGTAGCTTATTCGAAATAAGAGATACTGAATATATTTTTTAAAAAAGGAGCATTGGATTTTAGATTCAATGCTCTTTTTTTTGTCTTTTCTAAAATTATTTATCTGTTAAAAGAGCTTTGTTTTAAAACCCAAATAATATCATAAAGTTGAGGTAGATTGACAATCAATGTGTTTTCCGAAATTATTTATTTGATTTTTTATTGAAATAATAAAAAATCCATGTATTAGCACAAATTATCCATATTCAAATTTGGTTTAGATTCTATTTTTGTTAGTGATACGTCTAGTATTATCTATTAACCAAAATAAATCAAACCAACACAATTATGAATGTATTACAGCCAGCAGATTATATTGTTTTTCTAATCTACTTTGTTATTGTTACAGCCTACGGAATGTACATTTACCGAAGCAAGAAAAACGCAGTGACCAGTTCTAACGATTATTTTCTTGCCGAAGGCTCGCTCACCTGGTGGGCTATTGGAGCATCATTAATTGCTTCAAATATTTCAGCAGAACATTTTATCGGGATGAGTGGTTCGGGCTTTGCCATAGGATTAGCGATTGCTTCTTACGAATGGATGTCGGCTGCTACATTAATTGTGGTGGCGATGTTTATTTTACCGGTTTATCTTAAAAATAAGATCTTTACTATGCCTCAATTTTTGGCAAAAAGATACAACGGTACCGTAAGTACTATTATGGCTGTAATCTGGCTGTTGATTTATGTATTTGTCAATCTGACTTCTATTATTTATTTAGGCGCTTTGGCTATTTCATCGATTGCGCCTATTAGTTTTGAATATTGTGTTATCGGTTTGAGTTTATTCTCAGTTATTGTGACTTTGGGCGGAATGAAAGTAATCGGATATACGGATATGTTTCAGGTTATTGTTTTGATTTTAGGAGGTTTGGTTACCACTTATTTGGCATTAACCTTATTGTCAGAACAGTTTGGATTTGGAAAAGACATCTTGATTTTAGGAGGTTTGGTTACCACTTATTTGGCATTAACCTTATTGTCAGAACAGTTTGGATTTGGAAAAGACATCATAAAAGGTCTTGGAGTTATCGCTGATGAAGCACCGGGACATTTACACATGATATTAGAAAAATCAAATCCACATTATTCTGAATTACCAGGAATGTCAGTAATTGTAGGTGGTATGTTGATTAATAACCTGGCGTATTGGGGTTGTAACCAATACATTGTTCAAAGAGCCTTAGGTGCCGATTTAAAAACGGCTCGAAAAGGAATTTTGTTTGCAGCTTTTTTAAAATTATTAGTTCCAATTATTGCCGTTTTACCTGGAATTGCTATGTATGTGATGCATGAAAACGGAATGTTTCAAAAAGAAATGGTGGATGCTGCAGGAGTTTTAAAACCAGATCATGCGTATCCAACGCTAATGAATTTATTACCCGCTGGATTAAAAGGAGTAGCACTTGCAGCTTTAACTGCGGCAATTGTGGCTTCTTTAGCTGGGAAAGCCAATAGTATTTCGACCATTTTTTCTTTAGATATTTATAAAAAGTATTTTAATAAAAACGCCTCAGAAAAAAAGCTGGTTCGTATTGGAAGATTAGCTGTTGTAGTTGCTATGCTTATCGGTGCTGTTGTGGCTCCATCGTTAAAATCGTTAGATCAGGCGTATCAGTTTATTCAGGAATATGTTGGTTTCTTTTCGCCGGGAGTTTTAGCAGTATTTTTATTGGGAATGTTTTGGAAAAAAACAACTGCTTCTGCAGGACTTGCAGGTGCGTTGCTTACGGTGCCAATTGCAGCAGTTTTAAAGTTTCTGCCAGTGTGGACAAATGGAGCTTTCCCAGATTTCCCTTTCCTGGACAGAATGACAATTGCATTCTTTATCATTGTATTCCTGATGGTTGCCATTAGTTTATTACGTCCAGAATCTAAAGAACAACACGAAACGCATACCATAGAAGTAGATACAGCAATGTTTAAAGTATCTTCAGAATTTATTATTGGTTCCTTTATTATCTGCGGTGTCTTAGTCGCATTGTATACCGTTTTTTGGTAAAAAAATAATTTTTTTTACCATCCCTAAAGGGTAAAGAATTTCTTAAAAATTCATCAAAATTACACCCTTTAAGGTTCGGGGAAATTAATTTTGATGAATTTTAAACAAGCTCTAAAAGAAAAGAATATTTGGTTAATGGTTTAGTTTTTAGATTGAAAAAGGATTTTACTTTAAATAGTGAAATCCTTTTTTGTTTTAATCGAAATAACTTATTCTGAATCCGAAGCAGGAATGGCTTTTAGTTTTTTCATAAAAGCTCCAAAAGCAGGTGAGAGTTCTTCAAACAAAGGATCTTTTCGGTTTTTGAGCATCACTTCGCTAAATAGTTTCAAGCCAATGGCAAATTCAGTGGCTTGTTGCTTGTCGCCAAATAAGTCTTTGTTTTTCTGTCTTTCGATAATAGAGAAAATATTGTCGTGGTTTTCAAAAATCAGTTCAATTGGATCTGCTGAAATCGTTTCTCCTTTTGAATCTTTCAGGTATTCGAGTGTGAGTTTATATTGATGGGCTCTTTTTTCCATGATTTATGGTTTTAAATTGTTTTCTATAAAATTAAAACATACTGATGAAATACTAAAGTTAAATCGGCTGAATCAGGAATTTCATCTATTAAAACGCTATTAGAACCGATTGAGTGTAATCATTTTTCTTTTTTTATCAGGCAAAAAAGAAAAAATATTATCTTTAAAGCTGTCATTTAAAACCAAATTTTAAAATTTTATACCATTATGATTTCGATTACAGCTATTATAAAAAGCAAAGAAGAAACTACCGAAGTAGTGAAAAAAATGATTCACAACCTAGTTACGAATACCAGAAAAGAAGCAGCATGTATTCGTTATGACTTACATTACTCTGAAAATGTTTTTATTATTTGGGAAGAATGGATTGATCAACCAGGACTTGATATCCACAACAGCCAACAATACTTAATCGATTTTATTGCCGAAAGCGAAGACTTGTTAGCAGCTCCTATTCAGGTTTATAAAACGACGCAGGTTTTGTAGTTGTTTTTTGCAGGAAAATTGATAGAAAAGAAATTAAATTTACGTTCTGACGTTTGGCGAGGTTGGGGACTAAATTAAGATTTATGTTTCGATTAAACACTTTTTTTCAAATACAAAACCATCTTTAAATTAAGCCTAAAGCCCCAATCTTGCCAAACTGATGTTATTAGGTGATGTTTTTATTGTTTTTGAAGTTACTAAATAAATATCCTAAAATTGCCCCAATAAAAGTTACTAATAGTGAAAAGATAATATTTGAATATGTATTTAATTTATCTTCTAATTTCTCAATTTTCTGATTATTAATT
>NCET01000416.1 GCA_002280815.1 Flavobacteriales bacterium 32-34-25
TGATATTCCTGGTATTATTGAAGGAGCAGCCGAAGGAAAAGGTTTAGGGCATTATTTCTTGCGTCATATTGAGCGAAATTCAACCTTGTTGTTTCTTGTTCCAGTAGACACGCCAGACATCAAAGCGGAATATGATATTTTGGTTAACGAATTGACCAAATACAATCCTGAGATGTTAGACAAAGAACGTCTTTTGGTTATCTCTAAATGCGACATGCTGGATGATGAATTAAAAGCCGAATTGAAAACAGAACTTGATGTTTCGTTCAAAGACATTCCGTATATGTTTATTTCTTCTGTTGCCCAACAAGGATTAACAGAATTGAAAGATAAACTTTGGCAAATGTTGAACAATTAAGTATTGTCTTACAAAATATAAAAACCACTAATGAAATTGAATTCGTTAGTGGTTTTTTTGTTTAAAAAAGAATCCAATTTTTCTCTTATTCTCTATAAGTATCAAACAAATATTGCAAGGTTTCAGGAATATTATTGGCTTGCATTTTTGGATAGATAATATCTTGGTTGAGCCAGTTTTCTATAATGGTTTCAAAGTTTTTCCCAACTTCATAAATAACAGGAACGCCCATTTTTTTCAAGGCAGCGGCATTGCATTCTTGTTCGTAATGGTTCATGATAGGAATAGAAAGAATCTTTTTGCCTAAGTGTAAAGCTTCGGCTGGAGTTTCAAATCCCCCACCCGTGATGATGCCTTCGCAAGAAATTAAGCTCTCGTTGAATTTTTTTTGATTCACAGGAAAATAAGTAATATTTCCAATAGTATGTTTGAATTCTACTCCTTGTAAAAACCAGTGAAATTGCACGTCTTTTACTTTATTAAAAGCTTTTTCAAGACAGTCTTTGTCGAATGAAGGCAAATAAACGGTGATGTGTTTTAAGTTGGTGGGTTCAGCTTGAACAATCTCGTCTTTGATGATGGGAGGAAGAATAAAAGAATCGTATTTTTCAAAATGTAAGCCAATATTTTTAGGAGATGGCGCATAATGTTTCAGAATCATTTCGCCCATTAAACTCTTTTTCTCCGGTCTTGGAGTATTGGTAGAAATAAAACTCGCCTGATGTCCTAATTGCACCGAATGTACTTTTTGCATTTTGCAAGCAAGCGAAGTAATGGAATCAAAATCATTGATGATAACATCATAATTTTTTAACGGAAGTGCATCGGCATCTTTGTAAATTTGGCGAGGTTTGATGTTTTTGGCAATGTCCCAATAATTTAATCCGCCACATTTGCTGTAATGCAAACTACAACCTTTGCTCTTGAATTTTATAGGTAATTTGATGTCTAAAGTAGCATTGTTTCCACTTAAAAAGAAATCGACAGTCCCAAATTTTTGTAGATAAGGATACAATTGTGTCGCTCTACTGATGTGCCCATTTCCTGTTGCCTGAATGGCATAGAATATTTTCATATTTCCAAATTTTCATTATACGAAAGTATATCGGAGATGTTATTATAAGGTTGTTTTAAGATTTCTATTAGGTTATTATTTATGCTTATTATAAGACATAAAGTTTTTATAATCCTTTTTAATTTCCTTATTTTTGGAAAATGAAACACTTCCTACTAGTATTTTTTTTATTTCCAATATTGGTTTTTTCTCAGGCAAATTTGGAGAAAGCCCAACAATTATTTGAAGAGGGAAAATTTGAACAGGCCAAGCCAATGTTTGAAGCGCTCTTGAAAAAAAATCCATCCAATATCAAAATCATGGAGTATTTAGGAGACATTGCAGGACGCACAAAAGACTGGGATGAAGCCTTGTTGTATTACGGAAAATTAAAAAAAGCCAAACCTTCGGAGGCCAATTTTTATTTTAAATATGGTGGGGTTTTAGGGATGAAAGCTTTGGAAGTGAATAAATTTAAGGCAATAGGGATGATTGATGAAGTGAGGACGACTTTCGAGAAAGCGATACAATTAAATCCAAAACACATTGAAGCCAGATGGGCGTTGATAGAATTGAATCTTCAATTGCCGGGAATTTTGGGAGGAAGCGAGAAAAAAGCCATTCAGTATTCGAATGAATTGTCGCAAATTTCCACCGTTGACGGTCATTTGTCCAGAGGTCATATCGATGAATATTTTAAAAGATATACTAAGGCCGAGCAACATTATAAAAAAGCCATAGCAGTTGGGAATTCGAAAAAAACCTATCAAAAATTGGCTAATTTGTATGCTAACAAAATGAAATCGCCCGAAAAAGCACAAGCGGTTTTAGAAGAATTCAAAAAGAAAAGTGAAAATTAATTAAGGAAAATAAACTTACGCATAAGCGAATATCTAATATGAAAACACATTTTATAGCTATTGGCGGAAGTGCCATGCACAATCTGGCTTTAGCGCTACACAATAAAGGATATCAGGTAACAGGAAGTGAAGGAAGTGACGATGCCATTTTTGAACCTTCGAAATCACGTTTAGATAAAAAAGGAATTTTACCGGCTGAATTGGGTTGGTTTCCTGAAAAAATCACTGCCGATATTGAGGCAGTAATTTTAGGGATGCACGCCAAAGCTGATAATCCGGAATTGTTAAAAGCACAGGAATTAGGATTGAAAATCTTTTCGTACCCTGAGTTTTTGTACGAGCAATCTAAGAATAAAACGCGTGTAGTTATTGGCGGTTCTCATGGAAAAACTACTATTACTTCTATGATTTTGCATGTTATGCATTACCACGATATTGAAGTAGATTATATGGTAGGGGCACAATTGGAAGGTTTTGATACCATGGTACATCTTACCGAAGAGAATGATTTTATGGTTCTGGAAGGTGATGAATATTTGTCTTCGCCAATTGACAGACGACCAAAATTTCACTTGTATCAACCAAACATAGCTTTGATTTCTGGAATTGCCTGGGATCATATCAATGTGTTTCCAACGTATGAAAATTATGTGGAACAGTTTGAAATTTTTATTGATAAAATTACCAATGGCGGAATTTTAGTTTACAACGAAAATGATCCAGAAGTAAAACGGGTAGCAGAAGCAGCAACAAATCCGATTCGAAAAATACCTTATTCCACGCCAAATTACAGAGTAGAAAACGGAACTACCTTATTAGAAACTCCAGAAGGTGATATGCCAATTGAAGTTTTTGGAGCGCACAATTTGAATAATTTGGCCGGAGCCAAATGGATTTGCCAAAATATGGGTGTGGATGAAGCCGATTTTTATGAAGCAATTGCTAGTTTTAAAGGAGCTTCGAAGCGTTTGGAAAAAATTGCTGAAAGCAAAACAAAAGTAGCTTACAAAGATTTTGCGCATTCGCCATCTAAGGTTTCGGCAACTACAAAAGCGGTTAAAGAACAATATCCGGATAGAACCGTAGTAGCTTGTTTGGAATTGCATACTTACAGCAGTTTGAATGCCGAATTTCTAAAAGAATACGAAGGAGCATTGGCTTACGCCGATACAGCGGTTGTTTTTTATTCGCCAGATGCAGTAAAAATTAAACAATTAGAAGAAGTAACTTATGAGCAAATTGCCAAAGCCTTCAATCGCGAAGATTTGATTATTTATACTAATCCTGCTGAGTTCAAGGAATATCTTTTCAATT
>NCET01000049.1 GCA_002280815.1 Flavobacteriales bacterium 32-34-25
TAATTTTAGTATACATTTAAAAGAAAATTAATCAAGATGAATTGAAAAAACGAAATAAACTCTGCCCAAAAACTAAAGTTAAGTTAATTTATTCATTAATAATTCAAATATAGTTAATCATAGAAAATAACTTTACTAAATTTGTAAAAATTTACAAAAATCATGACAAAAATAACCGTTAAAGAAACACAAAACCCAACTATATTAAAGTTTGAATTTGAGGATTTTATCACCAAAAACGAAAGTTTTGAGTTTAAAAACATAGATGAGGCCAAATCTTCTCCGCTGGCACAACAATTATTTTATTTACCATTCGTAAAAACAGTATATATCTCAGGTAATTTTATTGCTGTTGAAAGATTTAGTATTGTAGAATGGGACGATGTAAAAGAAGCTGTTGCTGAGCAAATTGAAGATTTTGTAAACAAAGGTGGAACCATCATAGAAATTGATGAAAACAAACCTAAAAAACAACCCATTACGGTTTACGGAGAAACGACTCCTAATCCATCAGCATTGAAATTTGTGGTAAGCAGAATGCTAACTAAAAATGCGGTTGAGTACAAAAACATTGACCAAACTTCTTCTTCTCCATTAGCAAAAGAATTGTTTAAATTTCCTTATGTAAAAGAAATTTTTATTGACGAAAATTACATTTCGATTACAAAATACGAATTAAATAGCTGGGACGAAATTACACTTGAATTAAGAACATTCATCAAACAATACATTGAAAATGGCGGAATTGTTCTTGACGACAGTGTAGTAATCAATGCCGAAAAACAAGAGCAAATTAAAACGGAAGAGTTCGACAAACTAGATGTTACTTCGCAACAAATTATCAATATCTTAGAAGAATATGTAAAACCAGCAGTTGCTGCCGATGGTGGAAATATTGCTTTTGAATCCTATGATGAAGAAAGTAAAATTGTAAAAGTGATTCTTCAAGGTGCTTGCAGCGGTTGTCCATCTTCTACTTTTACTTTAAAATCAGGAATCGAAAACATGTTAAAAAGCATGTTGAATGACGATAAAATTCAAGTGGAAGCAATTAATGCTTAAAACAAACCCACTTATACAAAACAAAAACGCGTTTCGATTGAAACGCGTTTTTTTTATGATCTCGAATATACGATTTACTTTGTGGTTACTCATTTTTTTGAAGTCGTTATCATAAAATCCTTTAAATAATAAGGCTCAAAATAAGCCACATCTACAAAATCTTTGTTTAAGTATTTTTGATAACTCAAAGCACTCATTTGCTTTGCCGAAGGATATTTTATATTTTCTAAAAAAACAAAATTCGGTTTGGTTAATACTTCTTTGCATTTCTCGGCACAATCACCTACAAAATATAAGGTTTCATTGTATTCCTGAAAAGAATCTTCAGTTATAACTTCAGCAAGAATGCTTCTTTGAGATTTTAAATCACTTGAAAAAATAGCACTATAGACTTCCATTCTTCTGGCATCTAACATCGGAACAATTAAACCATTTTCAACAGCCGCCTGAGCCGCTAAAGATTGTAAAGTATCCACAGCAATCAACGGAATTCCAAGAGCAAAACACAATCCTTTTGCCGCCGAAACTCCTATTCTAAGTCCGGTATAAGAACCCGGCCCTTGACTCACTGCAATAGCACCTAACTCTTTAAAACTAATTCCAGCTGCTGCAATACTTTCTTCAATAAATACATGCAAACGTTCGGCATGCGAATAACCTTCTTCGGCAATTTCGTTACAAACAATAGTTTCGCCATTTTTAGCAATGGAGATGGAACAATTTTTTGTAGCCGTTTCTATATTAAGTATATAATTCAATGGTATTTTATTTTTGCAAAGGTCTAAAAAATTTAAAAGAACAGTCTAACTATAATACTTATTTCTTCTTATTTTCGGATTTCAGCGTTACTTTATCTCCCGAATTCAGTTCTTTACTCACAATAGTGTAAGGACCAACAATTACATTGTCACCATTTTTAAGTCCGCTTAAAATTTCAATATTAGTATCGTCTTGAATTCCTGTTTTTACAATCTTAATTTTAGCTTTTTCACCCACTTTTATAAACACACATTCCAATTTCTTATCGCTTTTAGGAGCTTCCTGTTTTTCGTCTTTTTCATCTGGCATTTTCTTATCGACAATAGAAACAGCCGTAGTATCCGATTTTACAACCACAGCACTAATAGGCACAGCCAAAACATTTTTCTTTGTCTTAGTTATAATATCTACCGTTGCAGTCATTCCTGGTCTAAATGGCGAATAAGTTTTGGGTTTACCCTCTAATAAATCTTCATAAGATTCTTTTAAAATTCGAACCTTTACTTTAAAATTGGTTACCTGATCTGCAGTCAAAGTAGAACTAGCCGAATTAGAAATACTGGTAACAACGCCTTGAAATTTTTTCTTCAAATAAGCATCGACTTCTACATTAGCCAAATCGCCAGCTTTAATTTTCACAATATCATTTTCGTTGACATCTACTTCAACTTCCATATTGTTCAGGTTCGCGACTCTCAAAAGTTCTGTTCCAGCCATTTGTTGTGTCCCTAAAACACGTTCCCCTAACTCTACATTCAATACCGAAATAGTTCCGTCAGCGGGAGCATAAATAGTAGTTCGCCCCAAGTTATCTTTTGCTTCATTAACCGATGCCGAAGCACTCTGAACATTATAATAAGAAGATTGTCTTGATGCTTTTGCTACTTCAAACGAAGCGATTGACTTATCCCAATCTGATCTTGAAATCACCCCTTTATCATATAAGGTTTTATTTCTTTCGTAATTGGCTTTAGCTTCTTTAAAACTAGCTTCTGCCTGAGTTAAACCTGCTTTTGTTCCAGACAAATTTGAAACCGTACGATTGTAACTTGAGGTATATAAATCAGGATTTATTTTTACTAACAAATCCCCTTTTTTAACAACCTGACCTTCTTTTACATTCAATAAAATAATTTCTCCCGAAACTTCTGGAGCTATTTTAACTTCAATTTCGGGTTGGATTTTCCCTGTTGCCGAAACCGTTTCGACAATGGTCATAGGAATTACTTTTGCTATTTCTATCTCTTTAGCATCCTCTTTGTTACCAAAAATGCCTTTTTTACCAAAGTACAGCAATGAACCAATTACAACTATAAAAACAGCTAAAAGGATATAAATATTTTTCTTTGACATAACTTTATTTAATTTTTTATGATTGGAATTCCAAAATAGAATTCTAAAATTTTAGTTTTAAAAATATAATCGTATTTCGTTCTGATCACTTCTGATTGTGCATTGGCCAATAAGGTTTGTGACTGACTCAATTCGAATGCGTTCATTAAACCCACTTCAAATTTGTCTTTGGCATAATTATACGATTGCAACCTAGAATCTAAGGCTTCAATTGCCGATTCGTAAGATTTCAAAGCGCCTTTAGCATCGGTAAATGCTGTGTAAACGTTACGTTGTAAGTCCAATTCTTGTTGTTCTAAAGCAATTTTAGATTTTTCTAAATTCACTTTATTTCGCTCTACATTATTGCGAACGGCAAAACCACTAAAAATAGGAATATTCAATTGTGCTCCAAAAGATTGTCCTTTATTATCACTAAACTGAACCACAAAACTAGGCGGTGCTTGTGTTCCAATGACCGCTCCCGTATTGTCTCTCAAAGCCACATCGGCATAAGAAACACGACTATTAAAATTGTAAAAACCTCTTAAAGTGGGTTGGTACGCAGCTCTGGCAATAGCAACATTTTTTTCAGCAATTTCAAGATTCGTTTGAGCAATTTTCAATTCCGTTCGTTGAAGTTTAGCCTTATCATAAACTGAAGTTGGTGTTTGAGTCAAAATAGATTGATCCATTTGAAATTCATTCGAATCAGCCACATCAAAATCATCAAAGCGATCCAATTGTAGCAATTGCGCTAAACTCAACTTAGCAATCAACAAAGCATTTTCGGCAGCAATTATTTTTTGATTATCGGCAGCAATTGTAGCCTTAACATCTAATAAATCACCTTTAGGCAAGTTTCCAGCATTGACTAATTCTTGTGTTCGATTCAATTGTTGGTTATCAATAGCCAATTGTTCGTTTTGAACTTTTAGATTTTCTTTATTAAAAAGCACTTGGAGGTAAGCATTGGCAACATTAAGCGCAATATCTTCTTGCATTTTTTGCAATTGGTATTTGGCAGCCACAATAGAAAGATTGGCTCTTCTTAAAGTGTATAAATTTTGTAGTCCTTTGTAAATATCGATCCCAACACTAGCACCAGCCGAAGTAAACTGAGTAGTTTGTGTCTCAATAATATTTGTCACAGGATTGATATTTAAACCAATATTCCAGGAATGAGAAGCACTAGCAGACACATTAGGCAAATAATTCCCAAAAGCATCTTTTTTATCAATTGCAGCCGTTTGAGTATCTAATTCTGATTGTCGAATGGAAATATTATGATCTAAAGCATATTTCACACACTCTTCTAACGTCCATTTTCGGGATTGCCCGTGAGAATAAAAACTTAACAACAAGAGTAGTAAACTAAAATATTTTTTTGGATTCATACCATTCGAATAAAATGAAGTAAAGTTACTACACAAAAATAAGTTTTTCTTGCTAAGAACAATAACATCTATCAAAAACATTTTAAAATCTTCGAAACAAAAGCCAAAAGCAATATAACTCATTCTTTTTTTAACAAGAATTCAAAGCTTTTTCTAAATTTACAGCTTCAAATCAATCCAATGAAAAAAATTGCATCGCTTCTCGTTACTAGCTGTCTTGTCCTGATAATGGGCTGTTCTTCTTCTCAAAAAATTGCCACATTAAAACCTGAGCCTGACGATGCAACTCCTATCATTTACAATAATGTTCCTTCGTTTATTAACTTACCTATAAACATCAAATTAAAAGACATTGAAAACCAAACCAACATGGCATTAAATGGTTTAATCTACGAAGACAATACCATTGAGGACGATGATATCGAAATGAAAATTTGGAAACTTGCTCCTATTACAATTAAAAATAGTAATGTTTTAAATTCGGATAAAATAACCACAATACTACCATTAAGAGCCACAATCAAATACCGAATTGGCACTAAAACCATGGGCGTTTCCCTTTATAACACCAAAGAATTTAACCTTAACGGAATTGTTACACTCAATAGCAATTTGAGTTTAAACAACTGGAAACTCAAAACTCAAACCGAATTAGCTTCTTTAGACTGGAACGAAAGTCCAACAATGACTGTTTTTGGCAAAAACATGCCGGTAACTTATTTGATTAACCCTTCAATCAAATTGTTTAAATCCAAAATAGAAAAAAAGATTGATGCAGCTATAGAAAAATCGACAGATTTCAAACCCAACGTTCTAGCGGCTTTAGAAAAAATATGCACGCCTTTCCAGATGAATGAAGCTTATGAAAGTTGGCTCAGAATTGTTCCTGTCGAAATTTACTCTACAGCAGCACACTTAAAAAACGATTCGTTTGTTTTGCAAATGGGAATGAAATGTAACATGGAAACCATTATAGGTCAAGCACCAGAATCTAAATTTGATGCTAACAAAATAACACTGAAATCAGTAAGCAAAATCCCAAGTCAAATTAATGCAAATATAGTAGCTGTTTCTAGCTACCTAGACGCATCCAGAATAATGAAGAAAAATTTTACTGGAGAAGAATTTAGCTCTGGTTCCAGAAAAGTAAAAGTACAAGACGTAAACATTTGGCATAAAAGCGGAAAAATGGTTATTGCCTTAGATTTAATTGGCTCGATAAACGGGACGATTTATTTGGCTGGATTACCAAAGTACAATTCGGAGAAAAAAGAAATTTATTTTGACGAATTGGATTATGTATTGGATACCAAAAACAAATTAATGCGCACTGCAAACTGGCTTGCGCAGGGATTAATTTTAAGAAAAATTCAAGCAAATTGCCGTTATTCCATCAAACCAAATTTAGACGAAGGAAAGAAAACCATGCAAAACTACCTGACTAATTATTCACCAATGCCCGGAGTTTTTGTAAACGGGAAAATGGAGGACATTCAGTTTCAAAAAATTGAACTGAGTCAAAATGCCATTATCGCATTTGTAAAAGTAAACGGAGAAATCAACATTAGCGTTGATGGCTTCAAATAATTATTGCGTTTTGGATTTATTTTTCTTCATTCGATAAATCAAAAATCCAATTATAGCCACTAGTAAATACGGCACCACCATCAAATACACAATTCCGTCATTGACAGCTTCAGCCTGAGCTGTATTTGCATCACCAGTTAAAGCTGCTCTACACATAGCGCATTGGGCATAAGAGGAAATTCCAAAAAACAAAAAACAAATTCCAAAAAGAACAGTCTTAAGTTTGGACCCGAGCGTTAGCGAATTGGCGAAGCAATTTGGCATTTGGAATTTGGTGTTTTCACCTCCAACTTCTAACTTCTGACTTCTAACTTTAGTAAACATAATAAGGAGAAATCATTAAGTACACAACAACACCAGTAATGGCAACGTACAACCAAATAGGGAAAGTAATTTTAGCGATTTTTTTATGCTTATCAAATACTTGTGCCAAAGCTCGAACATAAGTAATTAAAACCAATGGAATAATAATTATCGAAAGAATAATATGAGTAACCAATATGAAATAATACACATATTTAATAATTCCTTCGCCACCAAATTTAGTAGAATCGGAAGTCATGTGATAGGCTACATACATCGCTAAAAAGGCAACAGAACACGCTATAGCCGTTTTCATCAAATTTTCATGCAACTTTACATTCCCGTTTTTTATAGCTCTTACGGCCAAAATTAACACAATAGCTGTAATTCCGTTTATGGTAGCATAAATAGGCGGTAAAAACGAAAGCGGTTCTACATCATACCCTAATTTTCTTAAATTAACACCAAAAAGAAGTGCCACAACTAATGGAATAGTAACCGATAAAACTACAATCCACTTATTATATTTTGTTTCTAAATTTTGCTTTTCCATGATTTATTCTGCTAATAAAATACTTATATCCTGTTGAATATCTCTAACTCCTGACTTCTCTAATCCGTCATAATACAAAATTGGATTGCCAAATTCGTCTTTTCTACAACGAATATCTCCATTCTTATCTATTAAAGCAAACATACCTGAATGCTCAAAACCTCCGCTTACTTTACTATTTTCGCCAGCATAAAGATTAAAACCTTTGTTAGCCAAATCAAATATGGTTTGTCTGTCGCCCGTTAAAAAATTCCAATTGGATGACTTTACACCTAATAATTCAGCGTGTGTTTTCAATACTTCTGGAGTATCGTGTTTGGGATCGATTGTAATGGTAACAATTCCGAAATTAGGATTTCCAAAGAATTTCTTTTCCAAAACCAACATGCTTTGGTTCATTTTTGGACAAATAGAAGGACAAGTGGTGAAAAAGAATTCCAACACATATACTTTTCCTTTATAAGAATCATTATTGATTTTTTTATTGTCCTGATTGGTTAGTTCGAATTTTGGAGCAGGTCCAATTTTCACTAAACCACCCTCGGCTTCTGAAGTCGAAGAAACCTTATCTAAACGATCGGCTTTTACAACATCACTATTTTGAATACGAGAAATTATTTTAGGAACTGCGTAGATTCCGAAAATTAAAATTATAAACGAAATCCCGATATATGACTTATTTTTAAACATAGAAAGTGGTATTTACAATTGTTTTGTAGCGTTGCGATTTTTTTTAAGAGCAGCACGATATTCGTAAAGAATAATCTTAAAATCATCTAACATTTCATTACTCAATTCCGATGGATGAAAAGTATTATAACCTTCTTTATACTCTTTTTGTTCTTTTCTACCTCTTACATTTCTTTCTTTATCCAAAATATAAACATTAGAAGTTCCTCCATTAGCATCTAACTTACCCACTAATTTTAGTTGGTCATAATAGGATTGAATTTCATCTGGAGCAGCAAAAACAAAATGCCATTGTGAAACATCTGTAAAATCATCAAAAGCATCTAGAATATTTTTAATATCATTTTCAGTCCCTAAAGGACAAATCATAACAAACTGTAGATCTTTGAAACCATGATATCTTTGATAGATCTTTTCATTTAGATTAAACAAGTTCCCTCTATTTTTCAAAATATCAGTTCCCGAAAAACCTAAGATGGTAATTTTATTATCTAAAGTTACTTGCTCTCCTCTTAAAGATTTCCAATTTCCTAAATCGGCAACTTTAGGTGTAATAACAGGCAGTTTTGTAAAACTATTGACTCCTGAAGCAAAAAAAAGATAAGCAACAATGGGTAAAACAAAAAGCACAAAAAGAACAATATTTTTTTTCATCAGAGAAAATAATTTTAAATGCAAAAATAAAAAAAGGCACGCAATGCGTGCCCTTTTTTTGAATTAATATAGTGTTAAAAATTCCATTTAATAATTGAATCCTTAAAAACCCCATAAATATAATCCCCTTCAGTCAACAGAATGAAAAGTAAGTATAAGACAAGAAAAATAACTGGAGAAACTATAGACCATCTAAGACTTGAAGTTTCACCTTCAAGGTGCATGAAAGCCCATACAATGTAATATGCTTTATACAAAGTAAGTGCATAAAAAACCCAGTTTAATAGATTCATCCCCAGCAAGTGATTAAAATGCAAAGACTCAGGCTTATAAATACCTAAAACAACTTCTACAATAGTAACTAGTGATAAAATTCCGAATACTTTCCAGATTCTACCTGTATTTGATACATGTTCGTGTGACATAATAAATAATTTTAAAAAATTAAACTAGATAGAAAACTGTAAATACAAATACCCACACTAAATCAACAAAGTGCCAGTACAATCCAACTTTCTCCACCATTTCGTAACTTTTTCTTTTTTCGTAAGTTCCAAGCAATACATTAAAAAAGATAATGATATTGATGATAACCCCAGAGAATACGTGGAATCCGTGGAAACCAGTAATAAAGAAGAAGAAGTCAGCAAATAATTTACTTCCGTACTCGTTTCTAGTTAAGTTTGCACCTTCAACAACTAAAGCGGCTTCGCCTAATCTTTGCTCAGATTCTGCTCTTGAAAGAATTGTTTTTTGTTTCTTTTCGTTTATAACCTCAGTTCTAATTAATATATCAGGATTTGCTTTGAAACCAGCTTGAACTTCAGCTACACTGTAAGTTGGCAAAGTAGCCTCTTCCATAAACCAAGTTCCTTCATTTCTAGTCAACTGTTTTCTTTCTTCAGGTAAATGTGCTGCAAAATCAGCAAGTGCTACACGCTTTCCGTCTTTATCAACAAATTGTAATAAACTACCACCTTTAGTTTCGATTGCTCCGTACTCACCTTTAATGAAGTTTTTCCACTCCCAAGCTTGAGAACCAACGAAGATTAAACCACCAATAATGGTTAAAAACATGTATACAATTACTTTGTTTTTCTTCATTTGGTGACCTGCATCAACAGCTAAAACCATTGTTACAGATGAGAAAATCAAAATAAAAGTCATTAATGCCACATAATACATAGGAGCAGTAACTCCATGCATAAATGGGAAGTGAGTAAACACTTCATCGGCCAATGGCCAAGTTTCAATAAATTTAAATCTAGAAAAACCATAAGCCGCTAGAAATCCAGAGAACGTTAAGGCATCTGATACGATAAAAAACCACATCATCATTTTACCATAACTTGAGTTCATAGGCTCATTGCCGCCTCCCCAAGTTTTTTCTTCACTATTTGCAGTAGTAACTGTCGCTTCCATAAAAGTTATTCGTTAAAAAGTTCCCAAATTTACGTTTTTTTCTTATTTAAAGAAATATAAAAATAAAAATAATAAAACCCACAACAAGTCTAGAAAGTGCCAATACATTGCACCTAGTTCTATACCAAGAGTTTGAGTCGAATTGTATTTTTGTTTAAAATGATTATAAATTATAATTAAAAGTGAAATTAAGCCTCCAGCCAAGTGTAACAAGTGAATAAATGCAATTATATACAGAAAAGTTACCGTAATTGAACTTCCCTGACCCGTCATATAATAACCACTTTCGATGATTTGATTAAAACCCGCAAACTGAGAAACCACAAATAAAACACCTAAAACCAATGTTGCTAATAGCATCAAAGTAGTCCTAGCATGATTGTCTTTTTCAATTGCTTTTTTTGCCAAGTAAAAAGTCACACTACAACCAATTATTACAATTGTACTAATATAAAAAGCCGTTGGCAATTCAAAATCTTTCAACCAATCGACTCTTGACTTACTTACCACAAAAGCACTAGTCAATCCAGCAAACATCATAGTCATACTAATCATAGCAAACAACAAAATCAACTTGTAAGACCTTGCCGTTCTCTCTTTTTGCTCTTCAGCTGTCATTGTAACTTCCATAACTATCTTAAAAATTTATCAATTATATAAACCAATTGCAACAATGAAATATAAGAAACACTCACCAACATTAATGTTCGCGCTGCTTTGGCTGTTTTAATTTTATAAAGCTGTATAGCGTAATACAACATCCAGATCCCCAATAAAAACACTACAACAGCAGCAATTGGAGAAATAAACAACTTTCCTGTATAGCCAATGCAAGGCAAAAGCGATGCAATAATCAACCAAACTGTATACAAAATAACCTGCAAAGCTGTCCCTTTATCCTTCTTTCCTGTAGGCAACATAAAAATCCCTGCCTTCTCATAATCTTCATACAAAAACCATCCAATTGCCCAAAAATGAGGAAATTGCCAGAAAAACTGAATCAAAAACAAGGTTCCTGCTTCAATACCAAAATTTCCAGTGGCAGCAACCCAACCCAACATAAACGGAATAGCTCCAGGAAAAGCCCCAACAAAAACCGACAAAGAAGTCATCGTTTTTAGCGGTGTATAGACACTGGTGTATAAAAATATGGAAATTGCCCCAAACATAGCTGTTTTAGGGTTGATCATATATAACAAAGCAAGTCCAATTAGAGCAAGCAAACTTGCTACTATTAAAGCAACATTTGGAGACATTCTACCAGATGGAACAGGACGATTTTTAGTTCGATCCATCAAAGCATCTATATCTTTTTCTATCACCTGATTGAAAGCATTTGAAGCTCCTACCATGCAATACCCACCTACACAAAGCATCAATAAAACCGACCATTGAAAAGGTTGTCCTTCGTTAAATCCTAGTAAATATCCCGCAATAGAAGAAAACAACACACTAATAGCCAATCCAGCCTTGGTGATTTCTTTAAAATCGGTAAAAATCGCTTTAAGGGAAAATGTATTTGTAGTTGTGCTCAATGCCGTTTTCATTACGTTTTTATAAAACTGCTGCAAAAGTAACTCATCGAAAGGGATTTGGCAAAAAACTAATCATAAAATATTGTTGAAGAAAAAATTAGGCTAAAAAAATTAAAATCCTATTCTTTTCCTTTTCAAAACAGCTACGATTCTTTCAACTTCCTTTGTTTTGAATTTAGCCAAATTATAAATCCAGTAACCGGCAAAGAAGCACAAACAAGCGAAGCCAAAAAAGCTAAAACTTTAGTATAAATTCCTCCAATACTTCCAACATGTAAATCGTAGTTCAAAGAAGTGACACGGCTTCCAAGTTGTAAATTATCTGAAGATTTTAATTCGTCTAATTGTCCCGTTTTTTGATTAAAAGAATAACCGTAAAAAATACCAGTTCTGTTTTTTTTCATTCTTACCTGAATAGTCTGCGGCTCAGCGATATCTTTTTCTAATCGAACCGAAAGTTGGTCGGCAGTTGGATGATGAGCTAAAACATAATCCAATCCATTATCAAGAATTCTAGAACTAGTTTGTGGTATCATTGGCAATGATAACTTTTGTTTTTCTTTGTTATCCAAAGCATTCAACTCACTGCTAACTAATTTTTTAAAAGCTGGAAAAGCAAACATCAAACCCGTAAAAGCGAACAGCAAAGCGAATAACAAACTATAAAACCCCAAAACATTATGTAAATCATAATTGAGTCTTTTTCTATTGGCCTTAAATTTGACTGAAAGACTGTTCTTGATTGTTTTAGGCCTCCACTTTTTGGGCCACCATAAAACAATTCCCGTAAGACATATAACAGCAAAAAATAGTGTAGAAAAACCAACTATAAAATGACCATACTTTTTTCCTAGAAGTAAATTCATGTGCAACTGAAGCACAATTTGGAAAAAGTTTTCTTTGGTATTCTCAACCACTTGCACATTTCCCGTGTAAGGATTTACAAATACACGTTTGTAATAAGTAAAATAATCAGAATAGAAAAAAGCATCTTTATTGGTCTTAATCGCCCTAAAAACCCAGGTTCTATTATCTTGTGGAAAGATATCAACCCGGCTTATTTTTTCGCCTGGATTTAATTTTGCTTCAGCAATACTAAGCAGTTTACTTAAGGCAACGGTTTTAGAAGGCTGTAAATTTTGCTTTTCAATAAAAAATTTTTCAGGATGAGTTATCAATTGTAACTCATCCTGAAAAACAGTAAGACATCCGGTAAGACTAACTATTAAGACTACAAGTCCTGATATTAAGCCTAACCATTTATGTAACCATAAAAGTTTTTTTTTGAACATTCTTAAAATTTATAACGCAAATTTAAGCTCGTCGTCATACCACTACCACGTACATATTCAGCAGCTAAAGCACGATATTGACTTACCGTTGAATAATAATTATTGTTTAATAAATTCTCTACCCCTAAGTTTAATGACCAATTTTTATCAAACGAATAACTTCCTGCAAAATTAACCAAATTCACAGTCGAAATAGGTCCTTCACTATTATTATATTTCCCACTACTATTCAATTCAAAACGATCACGACAACCTGTATTTACCCATGATAATTGTAAATTCCAGTCAGAAGTTGGTTTATAAGTAATAAAACCAGTTGCTTTAGGTGGTGCAATACGCGATCCATTAAGATAAACCTTGCTCCCATCATCAAATTTCGCTTTTCCTTCCACATAAGAATAACTTCCTCCAATATTGAACTGATCAGAAAAACGATAATCTAATGTTATTTCATAACCTTTAACATTTTCAGGTTCGCGTTGCGCTACTAAATAACCACCCACATCGACTAAGTTAGCACCTAATTTAGAAGTACTGATATAATAAGCTGCTGTTACATTCAAATTATACAATTTACTTGAAAAACCAACTTCGTAATTATTAGTAATTATCGGATCCGTTTCTAAACTTTCGATGGTATTTGCATTTGCTCTTCGTAAAATTCGACCTAATTCATTAATAGCAAATGCCTGAGAAAAACTCACAAACGGATTAAAAAACTCATATTTATTAAAACGCAAACCAGCATTAAACATCGTAGCATTGTATGGAATTTCACCACCTTTTACAAAAATACTTCCCGTATTATTTGCTCCTGTTGCAATGGTATTAAAATCATCAACACTAACTGTGGCATTTTCATAACGGATTCCTCCTTTGAAAATTAAATTTTCCAAAACATCCACTTTCAATTGTGCATAAGGAGCAATATTTAGCATGTCCATTTTCGGGATATAAACACGTCCATCAACCAAATCCTGAAAAGTAACATCATTCAAAACATCAACACCATAAGTAATTTCAGAAGACAATGAACCAATTGTAAAAGGAGTATTCAAATTAATTCGTGTTCCATTTTTAATCGAATTAATCATAGTTTGCCCTGGTCCAAACCAAGCCGTTCCAGCAGCAACATAACGATTCATGGATTGAAACGAATTCAAATAAGCTGATATATCTAATTGTGTAGTTTCGAATAAATTATTTTTTGAAAAAGTAAACATAAAATTATGATTGAAAGGAGTTCCTGCTTCTTTACCAGGTTCTATACCTCGCACGCCAATTGTTGGAGTCTCTCCATAAACACCAGCCTGACTAATATATTTCGCTTTTTGAGTACTGCCATAAAAATTGTAGACTACGTTGAAATTAGTATGTTCGTCCATATCGTAACCAAATTTCACAAAAGCGTTAGCCTGATGCGAATTAGACAAACCATCTGTTTGCCCTAGTGGAATTCCTTTAGCATCTCTTTGAAGTCCTGTATAATCATAAGAACCTCCCAGAACATAACTGAATTTATTTTTTCGACCATTAAAAAATTGAGAAACTCGATAACCAAAAGTCTCTTTACTATGCAACGGATTAAAAGTTGTACCTACAGTAGTTACACCTTCAAAACTATCCACCAACGGACTTTTTTTAGTAATATAATTGATAATACCACCTCCTGAACCATTTCCATAAATAGAAGTAGCGCCTTTAATTACCTCAATACGCTCAATTGCGTTTGCATCAATAGCGCGTATATCACGAGAACCGTTCATCAATGGAGTTGATTGCGGAATTCCGTCAATCAAAACCAAAACTTGTCTTCCACGTAAAGTTTGTCCTGAGTTTGTTGCCTTATTCGTTGCAGTACCTAAACCCGGAATAACATTTCCTAAAATAGACGACAAATTAGTATTAATACTGCTTTGTTGCTGTATTTCTTTTTGAGTCATGATTGTTACCGAAGAAGGAATCGTAGCAATGTTTTCTTGTTTTCTACCCGCAGTAATCACCACTTCATCCAATTGGTTTTCGCTATTTAAAACAATTGTAATTTCATTTTCACCTTCTAAGTTCGAAAAAGAGTACGAAAGTGATTGGTGATTTTGAGCAGAAATCAAAACGATTTTATTCTCAACCACAGTTTTTAAAAGAGAAATTTCTCCCGAAAGATTAGTTATACCAATTACTTTATTATTTGCAACTATTGAAGCGTTAGCCACTGGTTTTTTTGACTCATTTTCAATTTTTAGACGAAGCGATTGTGCATTAATAGTAACAGTAAACAACACAAAAAGAGGCAAGAGAAAAAGTAATTTGGAATTCATTTTTAGAGCTTTTAACAAAGATAGTATCTAGTTATTTTTATTTAGATTCATTCTCGGCAAAGATAATGTTATTCTATTTTTATTTACAACAAATAGTTACGAAATCTTGTTTACTTAATTTTCGCTAAACAATTATAGCTGAATTCACAAAAACCAAAAACGCCACAATCCGAATGAATTGAAGCGTTTTTGGTCCTTTATAAATTTTCTGATTATCAATAATCAAAATACCAATTAAAAATATCCGAACGAAGTCCTATAGAAAACCAATTCGTACTTTCTTTAAAAACAGTAGTTGTATTTTGCATTGGAT
>NCET01000417.1 GCA_002280815.1 Flavobacteriales bacterium 32-34-25
AGTCTCTACGTCTAATTGGAAATAATCGGAAACAATTTTTTGAATGTAATCGATAGAAATTTCGCGTTTTACATTTTTTACAAATTTCTCAACAACACTCTTAGCCAGTTCGATAGTTACTTCTTTTTTATTGAAAGAAGATTGTGCAATCAACGAAATAATAGCACCTTCCAGTTCGCGAACATTTGATTTAATGTTGCGTGCTACGTATTCGATAATTTCATCAGGCATTTCTACACCGTCGCGATACAAGATGTTTTTTAGAATCGAAATTCTGGTCTCGTAATCCGGTTGGTGTAATTCAGCCGATAATCCCCATTTGAAACGAGATAGTAAGCGTTGCTCAATATCTTGCATGTCTACAGGTGCTTTGTCAGAAGTCAGGATAACCTGTTTTCCGTTTTGGTGCAAATAATTGAAGATATGAAAAAATACATCTTGTGTTCCTGATTTTCCTGATAGGAATTGAACATCGTCAATGATTAATACATCAATTAATTGGTAGAAATGAATAAAATCATTTCGGTTATTTTTCTTTACAGAGTCGATATATTGTTGCGTGAAAATTTCGGCAGAAATATATAAAACTGTTTTTTCAGGATATTTGTCTTTAATTTCAACTCCAATAGCGTGCGCTAAATGCGTTTTTCCTAATCCAACACCTCCAAAAATCAACAATGGATTAAAGGATGTTCCTCCAGGTTTATTGGCTACAGCCATACCTGCCGAACGTGCTAATCTATTTGAATCTCCTTCAAGGAAATTGTCAAAACTATAATTAGCATTTAATTGCGATTCGATTTTTAAATTTCTAATTCCAGGAATAACAAAAGGATTTTTTAATTCCGGATCCAGATTTTTTAAAGGCGCATCCACATTTTGTGGTTTCATTGGGGAGCGGTTCGCACTTGGCAATTGTTCCGTAAACGGTTGTTTGTTGCCATAAGTGTTTTCCATTTTGATTTTATAAAGTAACTTTGCGTTTTTTCCAAGTTCTTTAGTAAGGGCAACCTTCAATAATTTAACATAGTGTTCTTCTAACCATTCGTAGAAAAATTTACTAGGAACCTGAATATACAACGCGTTATCGGTAAGTTCAACTGACTTGATTGGTTCAAACCAAGTTTTGTATGCTTGGTCTTGAATATTGTCTTTTATAAAAGACAAACAGTTATCCCATACTGATTGAGCAGTTTTGTTCATAAATTCTGTTAAATTATTATATTTTTTTATTCTGTTTCTGAAGTAAATAACATCAAAAAAGTTGTTATTTCTCGGGGTAACAAATATGTGAACAATTTTCGTTAAAAAAAAATTTATCGGGGTTGATTTTGAAGAAATATTGTTGTAAGTAAGAAGAAAATTATTTCAAAATAATATATAAAATAATAAAATTTATAGATGAAAATATACGAGTTTAATGTTAGAGTACGATATTCAGAAACGGATCAAATGGGAGTAGTTTATCATGGTAATTATGCGCAATATTTTGAGATGGGACGCGTGGAATGGCTAAGAAACATTGGGATTTCGTATAAATGGATGGAAGAAAATGGGGTGATGCTTCCGGTGGTTTCTTTGAATATAAATTATAAAAAACCAGCTCGTTATGATGATTTGTTGACTGTAAAAACGATTTTTAAAAGTCAGACTTCGGCTAAGATTGAATTTGATTATGAGATATACAATGAACAAAATGAGTTATTAACAATTGGGAACTCAATTTTGGTGTTTGTGAACATGAAAACGGGGCGTCCGATGGCTGCTCCAGACTATGTGAAAACGCAGCTTTTGCGAATATAAAAATCTAGGGATTTTATATTCATTATTCTTTAATTTTTATGTCTCGATTTCGTGTTGAGAATCGAAAATTTTGAATATTTGTTCTGCTAGTTTTTTTCGAGTTTTGATCTCAATTTCGCAACTCATTTCCATTTTTTGATGCACAATATCCAAGTTTTTTTCTTTGATAACACGCATTACCTTATTCATGTTTTTATAATCAAAAGAGATTAGATAATGAATATCGATGGTTTTTTCTATAATAGAACAATTTTCAAGAGTAAGCTGAGCGGCAGTTTTATAAGCGGTAATTAATCCGCCAACTCCTAATTTAGTGCCGCCAAAAATACGAACGACAACAACAAGTATATTGGTTACCGAAAAAGACTGAATTTGTCCATAAATAGGCATTCCAGCCGAATTGCTGGGTTCGCCATCATCATTGGCTCTGTATTTGATTTTTTCAGAGCCTATTTGGTAAGCATAACAATAATGGCAGGCGGTAGGATGTTTTTTTCTTAAAACCTCTAGTATGGGTTTGACTTCTTCATCAGAAATTATGGGAAAGGCATAGCCAAAGAATTTACTTCCTTTTTCTTTAAAAAGAATTTCTTCAGATGGAAATGCAATGGTATTGTATGTGTCGTTCATTATTCAATAACAATGGCATAAATCAATAGCAATATCGATAACAAAAGTCAATTTCGAAAAAGTATTGTGATTGCAATTGATTTTTGATATTGATTAAAGTATTTCTTTTTCAAATAAATCAACCACATCTTCTTTTCCTACCTGAAGATTCCAAACGTGAATGCCTAAAGCCTGAGCAGCATCGGTATTTTCTTTTTTGTCATCAATAAACAAAGTGCGTTTGGCTTGCAGTTCGTGTTTGTTTAACAGTGTAAGATAGATTTCGGCATCGGGTTTGCGCATTCCCATTTCGAATGAAAAATAAACTTTTTCAAAACATTGGTAAAAATCGCTATAAAAAGAAGTTCCTACTCTTTGTTCGAATGTGTTAATGTGAATCGAGTCGGTATTGCTTAATAAAAACAAACGGTATTTTTTAGAAAGCATTTGCAGAAATTCCAATCGGTATAAAGGGAAATCGGTTAAAATAGCATTCCATGCTTCCAGAATTTCATCAATAGAAGCATTAGGCAGTTGCTTTTGAAATCCTCCTAAAAACTCGTCTCTTGAAATATTCCCTTTTTCAAATTGAATATTTAAGTGATCTAAATCGGAATTCCATTCTTCTAAACCTAAATTTTTAAGTCCGTCAATAGTGGCTTTTTTGTCTAAATTGATGAAGATATCTCCAAAATCAAAAATGATAGTATTAATCATGGTTGGTAAATATTATAAGTTCGTCTTCTAAAATGAACTGTTTTTGGTTTGCTTTTGATTGTAAAATTGGTGCTTTTGTTCCGTTTTTAAAGGTGGTTTTTCCTTTAAAAATACGTGCTTCGTCCCAAAGATTTTCGTCAATAAAAGTTTGTAATGTTTGGCGTCCACCTTCAATGATTACTGATTGGATTTGATGTTTAAATAAGGTTTCTGAAATTTGAGAAGCTATATTTTGTTCAAAATCAATTCTTTCAAAGATAAGGTTTTCTTGGTTTGGATTAATATTTGTTTGGCAAAAAACAATCGTTTTGATTTGATTGTCCAGCAAGAAACTTTCTTTAGGAATCCGATTATTTTTGTCTAAAACCAATCTTACGGGATTATTTCCTGTCCAGTCTCTAACATCAAGTTTGGGATTGTCATCTATGGCAGTTTGTGTACCTACTAGAATTGCTTGTTCTTCGCTTCTCCATTTATGGACTAATTGTCTCGAATATTGATTGGTAATCCAAACGGGTTTTTGTTCGTTTCTTTCCATTGGAGCCATAAATCCGTCCTGACTTTCAGCCCATTTTAAAATGATATACGATCTTCTTTTTTGATGGAAAGTAAAAAAACGTTTGTTGAGTACATTGCATTCGTCTTCCAGAACGCCCACAGTAACGTTAATTCCAGCTTCCAGTAATTTTTTGATACCGTTTCCGGCTACTTTTTCGTTAGGATCCACAGTTCCAATAACCACATTTGGAATTTTATTTCGAATAATTAAATCGCAACAAGGCGGTGTTTTTCCAAAATGACTGCAAGGTTCCAAGCTCACATAAATAGTCGCTTTTTCCAATAAAGATTTGTCTTTAACTGAATTTACCGCATTCACTTCGGCATGTGGTTCTCCTGCTTTTTTATGCCAGCCTTCGCCAATAATTTTTCCGTCATAAACAATAACGCTGCCCACCATCGGGTTAGGATAAGTAGTTCCTAAGCCGTTTTGGGCTAGTTCAATGCAGCGTGCCAGGGTCATAAACAATAACGCTGCCCACCATCGGGTTAGGATAAGTAGTTCCTAAGCCGTTTTGGGCTAGTTCAATGCAGCGTGCCAGGTATTTTTCATGTATCTTCACAGGGCAAAAGTAGTTATTTTTGAGTTTATGATTTATTGAAAGCACTTAAAAAGAAGACACGAATTTCACCAATTTCCACGAAAATAAATTCTTTTAATTACACAAATTCATACAAACAAATGAAATTGGTGTAATTAAATTTAAAATCACTGTAGTTTGTGATAATTCGTGTAATTCGTGTTTAGCTTAAAGATTTAGTTTTTGAAACCACTAAAAATAACAATAAACTATTGCTATTTTTGTTTTTTTAAATTTCAGAATAAAATATGCAAATCAAACAATACAGATCTCAATTTATTCAAGCGCTTTCAGCTATTTATGATGAAGGCGAAGCTGAAAGTTTTTTTTATTTGATTTTAGAAGAAAAAAAGCAATTGAAGCGGATTGATTTGGCTTTACAGCCTGATTTGGTTTTTTCGGAAGAAGAAATTAGCATTTGGAACGCCATTTTGGAACAATTGAAATTAGAAATTCCAGTTCAGTATTTGCTTGGAAAAACTCATTTTTACGGATTGGAATTTGAAGTCAATGAAAATGTTTTGATTCCGAGACCAGAAACAGAAGAACTTGTTGAGTGGATTGTTCAAAGTCAGAAGTTAGAAGTTAGAAGTGAGAAATTAGAAGTGGGAAGTCAGAAGTTGGAAAGTAATAAACTGAAAATTTTGGATATTGGTACTGGAAGTGGCTGTATTGCGATTTCATTGGCGAAAAATATTCCGAATGCCGAGGTTTTTGCGATTGATGTTTCGGAAAAGGCTTTGGCTACAGCCCAAAAAAATGCTGTAATGAATCAAGTTGAAGTATATTTTATAAAAACTGACATTTTAAATATTAACGATTTAGAAGAACTTCCAACTTCTAACTTCCAACTTCCAACTCAATTTGATATTATTGTTTCCAATCCGCCTTATGTTCGCAATTTAGAAAAAGAGGAAATCAAGAAAAATGTTTTGGACAACGAACCCCACTTGGCTCTTTTTGTTGAAGATGATAATGCCTTGATTTTCTATCGAAAAATAGCTGAATTGGCTCAGAAAGTATGAATTTCAAGAATGTTGAATTAAGAAAAGATATTTATGGGAATGACAGGATGGTTTTTGGGAGAATTTAGAATTCAGAAGGCAAAATTCAGAACGCAGAAAGTAGATTTCAGACAACAGATTTTAGAAATTAGATTTTAAGAGAATTTATCAGGATTGTTGATCATGTAATTGATAAGTTTTCCAACTTCTAAGCTTTTGGTTGTTAATTCTATGAATAATTCTTCTGAAATATATTCACAAGCAACTGAATATTCCAACCATGCTTGAGTCTCTGCATTTTCTGCATCACAGTCTGTGAGTTTTAAAACAAAGTGTTTTTCGTATCTTATTTTTCGTGAAGCTTCGGCTAAATTAGCAGAAACGCTTCTTGACGAACGTCTAATTTGGTCTGTTAATGAATACTTTTCTTCAATTGGAAAGGATTTTGTCATTTTGAAAATCAACATTGATAATTCAAATGATTTTTTATAAGCTAATAAATCTTGAAATCTCATCTATTATATTTTTAGTTAAAACTGCAATCTCATTTCTGCTTTCTGCCTTCTAAATTCTGCGGTCTGAAATCTGAATTACTCGTAACGCAACGCCTCAATAGGATCTAGTTTTGCGGCTTTAATTGCGGGATACAATCCGGAAACAATAGCCACAATAAAACTGGTTAAGAAAGCAGCCATGATAGCTTCCCACGGAATAACAAAGGCAAAACTTAAGGCAGTGGCAATTCCGTAGCCAATTAGGATTCCGAAAATAATTCCGGCTAATCCGCCCAATTGTCCAATAAGTAAGGTTTCTATAAAAAACTGAATGGCAACAGTAGAAC
>NCET01000418.1 GCA_002280815.1 Flavobacteriales bacterium 32-34-25
TAAAAAGTATCAAGTGACACCGTATGATATCTATAAATTAAATCCTGATGCTCAAGATAAATTGAAACCAAGAACACTACTTTTAATTCCCTCTAAAACGGGAAGTAAGAGTGTGTTTAGTCAGTCGGTGATTAAGCACAAAGTTTTGCCGAAAGAAACTTTATTTGGAATAGAAAAAAAATACAAGGTTTCAGATGCTGATTTGAAAAAAGCAAATCCGTTTTTAGAAACAGATGGTTTGCAAATTGGTCAGGAATTAATAATTCCATCTAAAAACAAAATAAAATCTTCTGAAAAAGCAGTTTATCATGATGTTTTGGCAAAAGAAACGAAGTATTCAATTGCTAAGAAATACGGAATTACGATTGCTGAATTAGAAAAGAAAAATCCAGCAATTGTATCTGGTTTAACTGTTGGTGCTCATTTGTTGGTTAAAGGAAATCCAGCTCCGACTCAAAAAGAAACTGTGAAGCAAGAAGTTGTTACTGCTCCGGTAAAGAAATATGCAAGCTATGAAGTAAAGCCTAAAGAAACATTATACAGTTTGTCGAAAATGATGAACATGAGTCAGGAAGAACTATTGGCTTTAAATCCTGAACTTAAAAATGGTGTTGAGATAGGAATGATTTTAAAAGTACCTGCTAATACAGTTTTTTCAACTGTACAGGAAAATAAAGTTTATGCTGATTTATCTGCAAAAAACAATTCTGGCGATCGTAAAAAAATAGCGTTGCTTTTACCGTTTAATGTTAGTAGAGTAGAAGGAGATTCGTTGAATTCGGTTGTTGAGCAGTTAAAAAAAGATAAGTTTTTGAATATGACTTTGGATTTTTATGCTGGTGCTTTAATGGCGATAGATTCGGCTAAAACTTTAGGATTGCCTATTGATGTAAGTATTTATGATTCGGAGGAAACAAAATACAATTCGAATATTGCGGCTGTAGTAAATGAAAGTAAATTGCAGAATGCGGATGTTGTTATTGGGCCTTTTTATCAAAATAATGCCGAGACTACCGCTCGTTTGTTGAGCAGTTATAAAGTTCCTGTGATTTCGCCCTTGTCTAAAGATGAAGGTACTCCAATAGCAAATTTATATCAGGCTGTGCCTACTAATGATGTTTTGAAAAGCACGATGTTTGATTTCATGCGCTCTAAAAAAGGAAATATACTTGCTGTTGTAGATAAAAAGAAGGTTTCGGTAATACAGTATTTAAAGCAAAATCAAGCCGATGTGAAAATGGTTCCTTTGGATGATAAAGGAAATGTTGTAGCTGCAGGGCTTAAAAATATGCTTGTTTCGGGGAGAATGAATTATGTGGTACTGGAAACAGCAAATACTTGGATGATAAAAACGACTATCGCTGCTATGGTAAGCGCTATGCCGACTTATCAAGTGCAATTAGTGATTTTAGAACCTAATGAAACCTTAGATACCGATGAAATTAATTTTTCTAATTTGGTAAAATTAAAATTGATGTATCCTTCGGTAAGCAAGGAAGACAGCACAGTTGAGGGTGCTATTTTCGAAAACAAATTTAGAAAAATTAACTCGATTACTCCAAGTGATTATGCAGCAAGAGGATTTGATGTTACTTTTGATACGATGATGCGTTTAATGCAGAATAAGTCTTTTGAAGAAACTGCTAATGCAACGGCTACACAACAATTTAAAAATAAATTTGAGTATCATAAAAAAGACGGAGTGGGATATGCTAACAAAGGAGTTTATATTTTGTACTACGATACCGATTTGACTGTAAAAGTAGTCAACTAAATTTCTTATCTGAATGGATGATAATCAAAAACAACTGATAAAATTAGCTCATACCAAAATGCCTTTTGGGAAATATGAAGGTCGGTTTTTAATTGATTTACCCGAATATTATGTGGTTTGGTATCATAACAAAGGCTTTCCAAAAGGCGAATTAGGCGAACAGTTAAAACTAATTTATGAGTTAAAACTGAATGGACTAGAAGAATTGATACGAAATATTAAAAAAAGATACCCAAAACCTCATTGATTTAAGAAATTAATGAGGTTTTTATTTTTGGATTAACAAAAGTCAATTTTAGAAATTATCTCATTTCCAAATTAGCATAATCCCAATTTATAATCGTATTTTTGCATCGTTTTTTATACAATTACAATACAAATCATAACAGAATGAATCAAACGAAATATATTTTTGTTACTGGTGGTGTGACTTCTTCATTAGGAAAAGGAATTATCGCAGCATCATTAGCAAAATTGTTACAAGCCAGAGGATATAGAACAACAATTCAAAAGTTTGACCCTTATTTAAATGTTGATCCAGGAACATTAAATCCTTATGAACACGGTGAATGTTATGTAACTGATGATGGAGCTGAAACCGATTTGGATTTAGGT
>NCET01000419.1 GCA_002280815.1 Flavobacteriales bacterium 32-34-25
CGATGCAGTTACCCACATACTAGCTTTCCAGGCTAGCTCCTTCAACCACTCGGACACCTCTCTAATTGGGATTGCAAATAACACTAAAAAATCTGACTTAGAAAAGCCAAATTGCAATTAATTATATCATTTCTCCTCTTAATGGAGTTTCAAATACAGTTTGAAAATCTTTAAACGGAATATTTTGACTCAACAAGAACATCAATTTAGTAATTGCAGCTTCGGTAGTACTATCTTTTCCCGAAATCACTCCTATTTGTTTCAATGCCGAACTCGTTTCATATTGTCCCATATTAACGCTTCCACTTGTGCATTGGGTTACATTTACAATATACAATCCTTTTTTTATCGCTTTAGTCAATGCGTTAATAAACCAATCTTCGGTAATGGCATTTCCTGAACCATAGGTTTCTAATACAATTCCTTTTAAACTTGGAATTTCAAGAATTGCAGTAAAAATGCTTTCAAATATTCCAGGAAACATTTTTATAATAATTACGTTAGTGTCTAATGATGGATGAACTATTAATTCTTTGTTGTCTTCCCGTCCTAAAAACAACTCGGATCTAAGATTCAAGTACACTCCCGATTCGACTAATGCAGGATAATTTGGCGAAGCAAAAGCATTAAAATGCTCTGCATTGATCTTAGTTGTTCGATTACCGCGATACAATTTGTTTTCGAAATAAAGGCAAACTTCAGTAATAACAGCATTGTTATTTTCTTGCAAAGAGGCTATTTCGATAGCCGTAATCAGGTTTTCCTTGGCATCGGTACGTAAATCACCAATAGGCAATTGCGATCCCGTTAAAATAACTGGTTTAGACAAATTTTCGAGCATAAAACTCAAAGCCGAAGCCGTGTAGGACATTGTATCTGAACCATGAAGCACCACAAAACCATCAAATTCAACATAATTTGACTGAATCATGGTAGCAATTTCTGCCCAATGTAAAGGGTTCATGTTAGAAGAATCAATTGGATTCTGAAACGAAATAGTTTCAATCTCACAATCCAATTGTTTCAACTCAGGAATTCTTTGTAATAATTTACTAAAATTGAACGCTTTTAATGCTCCGGTATTAAAATCCTTACGCATTCCAATGGTTCCTCCAGTATAAATTAAAAGAATTTTAGTCCTTGAGTTCATGAGCATATTTCAATTTATTGACTACCGGATTAGCATACATTGCCAATATTCCTTGCAGAGCAATAGGATTTTCGGCATCGATTCGTTTTTCTAATCTACGTTCAAAAACTGCTTTTTCGTTTTCAGTATACAAATGCGAATATTTATCGGTTTTATGTAAAATATCGTAAGCAATATAATTGGTTGGCCACAACTTGTAGCTTTGTAAAATCGAATCGTCTATGGCTTGCGCCAAAGCCTGAATTTGCTTATTTACATTATCGTTTTCCGCTTTTATAGTATCAATTTCAGTATCTAGAACTTTCCCGATATGGATAAAAATACGTTTTTTAGGCCCTAAAGCACCACTCAAAATGGTCATAAAATCCTCATTTTCCTCTTTTACATACACTTCATTGTTAGCTTCCGCCAATAATTGAGGCATTTTTAAAGCATCAGTAGGATCATATTCGTACGAAATAGAAACAGGAACAATCTTGATTTTTTTGAAATAATCCATCAAATTAGCTTCATCAGAAGCCATTCCGAGCATTTTCAAAACGCCTGGATTAGTGGCATCATTACCATCTTTAGTTCTTCCTTCACGTTGTGCAATCCAAACCGAACGATTTTCATGTTGCAACAACTGACTGATATATTCGGATAAGGTTTTAGAACTTTGCAACATCTCTCTTGGCGACAAACCACGCTGAACCAAGAAATTGCGATTCAACTTAGCCAAAACATTCAAGAAAGGTTGTTTAACCAAATTATCTCCAATGGCCGAAGCTGTCATCACTAAATCATGCTCAAACAAAGTAGCATTCAACAAAGTAGTATCCAAAAGGATATCACGATGATTAGAGATAAACAAATAAGGTGTGTTGGGTTCTAAATGTTCAAAGCCAGCAGTCATCAAGCCTTCTGAACTTTTCTCTAATACTTTTTGAACCGATTGGTATATAAAATTACATTGGAAATCACGAATAGAATGCGTTTTCATCAATTGTTCTTTCCAAACTTCGTCAGCAACACCAGGAAAAGAAAAATTCATCAATGATTTCAACATTGGATGATTAATCACTTTTTTTATTGCTTTATTTATTTCGGAATCATAATAAGGCCGAATCTCGTCAAACTTTTGCATTTTGGTACTATTAGAAAAACAAATGAACAAAAAAAATATTAAATTTTAGCGAATTCTACTTTAAATCCCAAAAATTGCTTTCGAATTTTCAGT
>NCET01000050.1 GCA_002280815.1 Flavobacteriales bacterium 32-34-25
GGAATTCTCTAAGATGTCTGTCATTCAAAGCATTAAAATCACTCCTGTTGCAAAAATTAAAACGCTGTTTATCGCTGGAGATTCAACAGTTACCGATCAGGATTTAGAACCTTGGGCTTCCTGGGGACAGTTTTTTCCAAATTATTTGACTGCTGATGTAGTGGTTGCTAATTATGCTTGTTCAGGTTTAGCTTTGAGTTCTTTTAAATCAGGAAATCGATTAGAGAAAATTTTGCATCTGATGCAACCAGGCGATTATCTTTTTATAGAGTTTGGTCATAATGACGAAAAAGCAAAAGGCGAAGGCAAAGGAGCCTGGGGAGAATATACGACTTTGTTAAAAGAGTATGTTACAAGAACGAGAGAAAAAGGCGGAATTCCAGTATTGATAACGCCTACACAAAGACGTCGTTTTAATGCTGACGGAACTTTACAACCTACCCATGGCGATTTTCCTGATGCGATGCGAAAAGTAGCCCAAGAGTTAAAAGTACCTTTGATTGATGTTACTAATATGTCAACGGCTATGTATGAAAGCTGGGGTGACGAACTTTCGAAAAAAGCATTTGTATTTTATCCTGCCAATACTTTTCCTGGGCAAAAGAAAGAATTGGCAGATAATACACATTTTGGTAGTTTTGGAGCGAATGAAATTGCCAAATGTGTCGTTCAAGGAATTAGAGATTTAAGTTTAGATATTGCTAAAAGTGTAAAATCAATTGTTCCAAATTATGATCCTAAAAAACCTAGCCAACCTAGCGATTGGACTTTACCTAAGAGTGTTAGATTTGAAACTACTAAACCTGATGGGAATTAATTAGATTACTCTATTTAAAATATTATTTTAATAGTCTCTTTATGAAGCTTATTTTTACACAACTTATTTTTTTTGTAAGTTTTTGTTCTTTTTCACAAACTCAAAAAGGAGTCGTTTTTGATGAATATGGTAACGCTATTGAAAACGCCTATGTAATCAATCCTACTTCAGAAACACATTCTCATACTGATCCTTCAGGATCTTTTATCATTGAAAAAACTAAAATAGGTGATGTTTTAAGAGTAATAGCTACAGGGTTTAAAAATAAAAAATATACAGTTGTTGATGACGAAAGTAAAATTGTCTTAGAAGATGTTGTTTTAAAATTAAATGATGTTGTAATCCAGTCGAAACTTTCGGCAATGAATTTAATTTCAAAAATTGATTTGCAAACATCGCCAGTAAATACGTCTCAGGATATTTTGCAAAAAGTCCCTGGTTTGTTCATTGGGCAACATGCAGGTGGAGGAAAGAGCGAACAGTTATTTTTAAGAGGTTTTGATATTGATCATGGAACTGATGTAGCTATTTCAGTTGATGGAATGCCCGTAAACATGGTTTCGCACGCACACGGTCAAGGTTATGCCGATTTACATTTTGTAATTCCTGAAACAGTAGACAAAATTGATTATGGTAAAGGAGCTTATTATGCTGACAAAGGCGATTTTGCAACGGCAGGTTTTGTGGGATTCCAAACCAAAGAAAAATTAGATTACAGCAGTATAAGTGTCGAAACAGGACGATTTAATATGTCACGAACCGTAGGTTTATTTAAACTTTTAGACAATGTAAAAAATCAAAGAGCTTATATTGCAACAGAGTATTTCCTGACCGATGGCCCTTTTGAATCGCCACAAAATTTCAACCGTTTTAACTTGTTAGGAAAATATACTTATTTATTAGGAGTAAATAGTAAATTCTCCATTTCGGCTTCTCATTTTTCTAGTAAATGGGATGCTTCAGGACAAATTCCAGAGCGATTAGTAAACAATGGTAGCCTCTCTAGATTTGGCGCGGTAGATGATACTGAGGGAGGAAATACTTCGAGAACAAACATAAAGGCTTCTTTGATTAAACCTATTGATACCAACACTTTTATCAAAATCAATACTTTCTTTAGTAAATATGATTTTGAACTCTATTCTAATTTTACTTTTTTTCTGGATAATCCTATAAATGGAGACCAAATCAAGCAAAAGGAAAATAGAACACTTTATGGAATGAGTGCCGAAATAAATAAAAGAATTAAAAATAATATTTGGGACATCAATTATCAGGCAGGAATTGGTTTTAGAGCCGATGCAACTAAAGACAGCGAATTGTCGCATACTTTGAATAGAAAAACAACATTAGAAAACATTAAATTAGGAGATATTGATGAAAGTAATAATTATGCGTATTTGAATTCTGAGTTTGTATTTGGAAAATGGATGATAAATCCAGGATTGCGTTTGGATTATTTTAAATTCAATTATCAGGATAAATTAAGTGAAACCTATATAAATCAATCCCAAACCGAAGCCAAAGTTTCACCTAAACTGAATTTTATTTATACGCCAAACAATAATTTGCAATTTTTTGTAAAATCGGGAATGGGATTTCATTCTAATGATGTTCGTGTTGTGGTTCAGGATAATACTAAAAAAACACTGCCTACAGCTATGGGGACTGATATTGGAACTATTTGGAAACCATCGCATAGTTTAGTGATTAATTCGGCTTTGTGGTATATGTATTTACAGCAAGAATTTGTGTATTCAGGCGATGGAGGAATTATGGAGCCAAGTGGAAGAACAAAACGAATGGGAGCCGATTTCGGAATTCGCTATCATTTGAATGAGGTTTTATATCTTTATTCAGATGCTAATTATACTTTTGCAAGAAGTATGGACGAGGTTAAAGGTCAGGATTACATTCCATTAGCCCCTGATTTTACAACGGCTGGAGGAATAAATTTTCAAAATTGGCATCGTTTTTCAGGAGGAATTCGTTATCGCTATATAAAAAACAGACCCGCTAATGAAGATAATTCTATTGTTGCCAAAGGCTATTTTGTAAACGATATGAATTTGAATTATGACTTAACGAATATTTCTTTTGGGATTTCCATCCAAAATTTATTTGATACCGAGTGGAATGAAACTCAGTTTGCAACCGAATCCAGATTAAAAGACGAGCCAAATGCAGTAGATGAAATTCATTTTACTCCAGGTACACCTTTTTATTTAAAAGCAAAAATTACCTATAGATTTTAAAATAAAGCTTTATTATAGTGTGATAAAATTTGAAAAGATAAAAACTACCTGTTTTTTGTTTTTAAAATGACAAAATCTGATCCAATGACTCGAAAGAGTTGTTGGGTTTTTTAGTTTTTTTGATAGGTTAATTGAACGATAAATGGATACATATATCATCGCTTTTTAAGATTTAATTGATTAAAAAGGGAATTTATATATGTTGAAAAAACGATGTAAAATAATCAATGATGAAATTTATATTGATGAAAATTACCGAATACACTAGGTTTTTGGCAAGGATTGATATGTTTTGGCGTGTTTTGATAAGTAGCTTTTTTTGTTAAAGTTATATGTTTGCTGTCTTAACAAAAACCAAAAAAAATTAACCATGAAAAACTTTACTCTCAAATTAATTTTGTTTGTTTCTTTGGCTTTTATACCCATAAGCATTGAGGCTCAAAGAATAGTTCAAGATTTAGATAGAGGAGTTGTTGCTATTCACTCCGAGATGACTAAGGCGTTTGTGTCTTGGCGTTTGTTTGCTACCGAGCCTTCTAATACAGGATTTAATTTGTATCGTTCCTCGGGAGGTGGAACTGCGGTAAAATTAAATACTTCTGTTCTTACAGCTGGAACTAATTTTACTGATGCAACAGCTAATTTTAGCGTATCCAATGAATATTTTGTGAAAGCCGTTATAAATGACGTCGAACAAGAAGCCAGTCGTTCCTTTTTGATGCCAGCTAATACTCCTGTGCAATCTTATATAAGTATACCCTTGCGTCAGGATTTACCAGGATATTCAGCTAGATATGTACGTGTTGGAGATTTAGATGGTGATGGAGATTATGATTTTGTAGTTGTTAAATCAGGACCTAATGAAGGAGATGTGATGATAGCGGAAGCTTATTTGCAAGATGGAACTTTTTTGTGGCGCTTAGATTGTGGAATCAATAGTGTTTATAAATATAATAACGAACCAGGTTCTTCTACATTAGATGTAGGTCATGGTGATAATATAGAGGTTTATGATATAACTGGGGATGGAAAAGCCGAGGTTATTATTAGAACAGCTAATGGAGTAAAATTTGGGGATGGTACGGTTTTGAATTATCCGTCAAATAATAATGTTCAATTTATGTCTGTTTTAAATGGACTTACAGGAGCCGAGATGTCACGAATCCAATATGATAATCCTTTCCTAGCTGAAGGGCCTATGAATGGACACATGGGAATTGCTTATTTGGATGGCGTTCATCCAAGTGTGGTTTGGGAAGCTAAAAATAGAACTGGAGACGAAGGTTTTAATGAGATGACTACTGCTTGGGACTGGAAAAATGGAACACTTGTTCAAAAGTGGCAGTTTTTGTCTGCAAATCAAGGAGGGAAAAGTACTCCTTATGGACATCAAATTCGAATTATTGATGTAGACGGCGACGGTAAAGATGAAATTTGTCCGCAAGGTTTTGTTATTGATGACGATGGGACTTTGTTGTATACTTTGGCTGATCAGGATATATTTCACGGAGATCGTTTTTTTATTGGTGACTTAGATCCTAACCGTCCAGGATTGGAAGGTTATGGTATTCAACAGGGGTATAGTGTTTCAGGCATCATGTGGTATTATTTTGACGCAAAGACAGGTAAGGTTTTATTAACCCAAAAAGACCCTGCTAATAGAGATATGGCAAGAGGAAATGTAGGGGATTTTGATCCACGTTTTCCAGGTTTTGAATTTCACACCTTTGTAGATCATTTGTATAATGTATCTGGTGCTCCTACTTCTTCAGTAAATATGCCTTCTTCTTATCCTAATTTTAGAATTCTTTGGGATGGTGATGTATTGACAGAAAATCTAGATGATGGAAAAATGACCAAATGGAATCATCTACTGGATTCTGAAGCTAGGATTAAAATAGATGGCAGTAATTATTTTTCAGGACACAGTGTTGGACCTAATACTCCAAGTTTTGTGGGAGATATTTTAGGAGATTGGCGTGAAGAGGTAGTTTATGAAGATTTTACGTTTAAGGAATTGAGAATTTATACTTCTCCAATTCCAACTACAAACAGAATTTATACTTTGTCTCAAAATCCTGCTTATTTGAACAGTATGCACGTTAGAGGTTATTATCAAGGACATTTGACTGATTTTTACATTGGTGATGGCATGCAAGAACCGCCTATTTCTCCTATTCAAAAAGCAGATAAATATTGGACAGGAACTACAAGTGCTGTTTGGGATACGGCTACTAGCAACTGGTCATCAACGGCCGGAAGCGCATTATATGCAAACAATGATATTGTGATGTTTGATTCAAGAGGAAATAGTGGCAATTCAATTGTGTTGAATAATGATGTTTCACCAAAGAAAATTTGGTTTATGAATCCTCAAGGGAAAGATTTTGTTTTCTCGGGAACTGGTAAAATCACCGGTGCTATGGATGTTGTAAAGTCTTTGTCAGGCTCAGTTACTTTCAACGGAAATTATGATTATACAGGAACAACAGAAGTTTCAGACGGAGTCTTAAATGTTAACGGAAGTATAGCCAGTAAAGTAACCATAAAACCTAAAGGAGCTATTGGAGGTACTGGAACATACAGTGGAGGAGTTGTTTTAGAGAAAGGTTTCAACATTGATGGAGGAAGAATTAATCCGGGAAGTGGAGCTACAGCTGATTTAATAGGTTCTTTAGTTATTAATGGAGATCTTATTGTTCCTGGTAATAATAATTTTGCATTTGATATTGTTCCAGAATCAGTAAAACTAAATGATGATATAACTGTAAACGGGAATATTATTTTCTCAGGCAAAAATAAAATTATTATAGCATTCAAAGATGGTGTTGTCAAAGATGGGACTTTTACCTTGATAAAATCAACAGCCACACTTTCGGCTGTTGCCACCGATTTTATTGTTGAGGGCTTAGATGGAATACCTAATGAGATTATTGTTGGAAACAACCAAATCAAACTTAAAATTGTTGGTTTGCGTGATCCTGGTACAATCACTTGGAAAGGAACAATTGATAACAAATGGGATTCTAGCACAAAAAATTTTGATTTGAATGGTGTTCAAGAAGCTTTTACACCAAAAGACGCTGTAGTTTTTGATGAAACAGGATTAAATAAATCGGTTCAGCTTTCGGTTACTGCCAATACTTCAGGGGTGACTTTTAACGCTACAAATGATTATACTATTAGTGGAACGGGAGCAATTGATGGAACAGGTGATTTAGTAAAATCGAATACAAATAAAGTAACCTTAGATCTAACCAAGAATACCTATACAGGGAAAACTATTGTAAATGGAGGCACATTAGCAGTTTCTGTTATAAATAATGGTGGAGAACTTTCTTCTCTAGGAACTGCAGCTAATACAGTAGGAAATCTTGTGGTGAATAATGCTACCTTACAAATCAATCAGAATAGCGCAACAGACAGAGTGTTGACCATCAGCGGAACATCTTCTATCTCAATTCCAACTGCAGCTAACTACGCTATTTTTACTGGGGATATTACAGGTTCAGGGAATTTAGTAAAAGAGGGCGCAGGATCATTAAATCTATTATTTAATAATTCCTATTCAGGAACAACCACGCTAAAGGAGGGTAAAATATTACTGAGGGGAGCAACAGGAAATACCAGCGGATTAGGAACTCAAGGAAAATTAATCATCGAATCTGGAGCTTTGATTATGGAAGACAGACGGGCTTATGATGATCCTTTGTGGAATATTGAAGTACCATTAGGTAAAATTGGATCTTTTACACCCGACGGACGTTGTAACTTGAATGTTAAATTGACAGGAGCAGGAACATTAAATTTGACTACGCCATTCATTCGAACCGAGTTCAGAGGCGATTGGTCAGCCTTTACAGGGGTACTTAACATTAATGGAGATTTTAGATTAAATAATACCTTTGGCTATGCCAATGCAATAGTAAATCTTACAGGTAATGGTCTTGATGGTACTGTGCCAAATGCTTATTTATCGACTAGCACAAACAGAACAGTAAGGTTTGGAGCATTAAATGGTATTGCTACTTCAAGACTAGCTAGTGCTAACTGGGAAATTGGTGCTAAAAACATTGATTCACAATTTGATGGTGTGATTTCTAGTAATATGCTAACTAAAGTTGGTACAGGATCTTTGATATTGACAAATGCAAATACCTATACAGGTGTTACCAATGTAAATGGAGGTAAACTGATTGTAAACAATACAACAGGAAGCGGGGCGGGTACAGGAAATCTTATAGTTAATACAGGAGGAACATTATCAGGTACTGGTATTTTGGCTAATACGATTAGTGTGGCTAGCGGAGGAACTTTGGCTCCTGGTTATCCAGCATTTGGAACGCTTACGGTAAGCAAAGCTGTTACTTTGCAGGCAGGAAGTACCTATGAAGCAAGTGTCAATGCGGGTACTAATACCTCAGATGTTTTAGCAACTGGTACAAATGCACTGGTATTAAATGGTACTCTAAAAATTACCAATCAAAATACATCAGCATTTGCAATTGGAAATACCTATAAAATTTTCAATGGCACCAATATTACAGGCGATTTTTCGAGTATTAATCCAGCAACACCAGGTACTGGTTTAGTATGGGATATTAGTGCACTAAAAACTACAGGTGTTATTGCTGTAGTACGCGATCCTCAATTTGTTGATACTGATAATGATGGTGTTGTAGATAGTATCGATCTTTGTGCAAACACACCAACAGGAGAAACAGTAAATGCTTCAGGATGTGCACCAAGTCAATTGGACGATGATAATGATGGAGTGAAAAACAATTTGGATACTTGTCCAAATACTCCAACAGGAGAAACAGTTAATGCTTCTGGATGTTCAATAGGGCAATTGGATGATGATAATGATGGAGTGAAAAATAGTTTAGATACGTGTCCAAACACACCAAGTGGTCAAGCAGTAAATGCTTCTGGTTGCGCTCAAAGCCAATTGGATGATGATAATGATGGGGTGAAAAACAATTTAGATCTTTGTGCAAATACACCAGCAGGAGAAACAGTAAATGCTTCTGGTTGCGCTCCAAGCCAATTGGACGATGATAATGATGGAGTGAAAAACAACTTAGACACTTGTCCGAATACTCCAACAGGAGAAACAGTTAATGTTTCTGGATGTTCAATAGGTCAATTGGATGATGATAATGATGGAGTGAAAAACAGTTTGGATCTTTGTGCAAACACACCAAGTGGTCAAACCGTAAATGCTTCTGGTTGTGCTCAAAGCCAATTAGATGATGATAATGATGGAGTAAAAAACAATTTGGATACCTGTCCAAGTACACCAACAGGAGTAACAGTTAATGCTTCTGGTTGTTCACAAGGTCAATTGGATGACGATAATGATGGAGTGAAAAACAGTTTAGATACTTGTCCAAACACACCAAGTGGTCAAACCGTAAATGCTTCTGGTTGTGCTCAAAGCCAATTCGACGATGATAATGATGGAGTGAAAAACAATTTAGATATTTGTCCAAATACACCAAGCGGAACTCTTGTAGACAATCGTGGGTGTACTGTTATTTCTGCAACAGCTATTAAGGCTTATGTTGTAACACCAACTTGTCCTGGCAAGGCCAATGGTAAAATTAGTGTAACCTCTAATTTGAGTGGATACCAATACACAATCAGAATTAAAGGTAATGGTATTGATCTATCGGTTTCTACCACAGCTAATTGGGAACAAACTAATTTTACTGCGGGAACTTACCAAATTACCGTTACTATACCGTCAATTGCTTTCGAACAAAATTATGGTGTAGTGGTACATGAAATTGGTGCTATTACTGCTAAAAGAGTGGAATCTAATAAAACTATTAGCTATACTGTTTCAGGAAGTAATGAGTATAATGTTACCGTAAACGGAGTTTCAAAATACTACAGTACCGAAACGAGCGAAGCTTCTAAAATTGAGATTGATGCTAATTTATTGCAACCAACAAATACGGTTATCATAGCAAGTAACAGCGATTGTCAAGGAGTTTTAGAAGATAGTTTTACTATAAGTCCTTCTATAGTGGTGCATCCAAATCCAACTTCTGACATTGTTTATATTGAAAATGTAGTTAAAGGATTGATTCAAGTTTATACTAATTCAGGTGTTTTATTAATTGAAAAAAATGCCGAAAACACAAAAAGTATCGATTTAAAAGGATATGCAGCAGGAATGTACTTAGTGAAAATTACACAAGGAACAAGCGTTGAAACATTTAAAGTTATTTTGAAATGAAAATTATAAATATAAAAACAGTATTCCTTTTAGTAGGATTAGGACTTATGGTTTCTTGTGGTGGAGGAAGCGATTCTTCTGGTGAACCAGAGGTAAAATTACCAGCAAAACCAACTTTGGCTTTGCCTGTAAATGGTGAAACTTGTAGTGATTTTACAGTAGTTGCAAATAATGATGCCAAGGCCGAAATTCGTTTCACTTGGGCAGCAACAGCTAATGCCAGCAATTACATTTTAAAAGTAACTCAATCTGGAACTGAAGTAGTCAATCAAATGCTTACAACTACTGCTTACAATGTAGTTTTGGACAAAGGAAAAACCTATTTTTGGACCGTAACAGCTAAAAATAGCGATGGTGAAAACATCAGTGCAACAAACTCTTTTACTACACCAGGAGAACCTATTGGAAATTATGTACCTTATGCAGCCGTTATCAACTTTAATGTTGATAACGGAACTAGCATGGCTTCGCTTTCATGGGTAGGAAAAGATGAGGATTCTACGGTTTCTGAATTGAAGTACGATATCGAAATTAAAGAAGATAATATTGTAATTCAATCATTAACAAATAAAACGCAAACTTCGGTAGCTGATTTTGTGGCAAAATTGAATTCGACGTATCAAATAAAAATCAATACTATTGATAAAAATGGTTCGTTTTCTAGTTCGGTAATTAATTATACGTACAAGTAAAAAAATGAAGAATTTAATCTTATTATTTGTAATTTTTATAACATCAAACCTGCTTCAGGCTCATGGTTGCCATCCAGAATTGGTTAACTGTCCTATTGATGATACTGAAATAAATTTCTGTGTTATTGGTGCTTCGGCTGCTTTTGGGAATTACGCCGATTTTCAATTGCAAGTAGATGAAGCTAATTTTTATGAAGAACAAATAAGAAGTTGTCCTAACTGCCGATACACTGGACTTTTGGCTGATTTTAAAGTTAAATTTGACGATAAACAAAAAAAGGAAATCAAAGGTTTTTTATCAAAGTTTAAAAGAAAATACTTTGATGATGTTAAAGAATGTGAAATAGCAGCACAGCTAAAAGAATTTCTAAAAGAGAGCAATGATAAAATTGCGAATTGTTATTTAATAGGTTCCTATATCTTAAAATTGAAATCTAAAAATATAGATCAAAGAAAAGAGTTGCAAGACAAAGCAAGGCACTTTTTTATTAGAGCTATTGAAAATAAAGAATATTCGAATCCAATTGAAATTGCCTCTATAAATTATTTGATAGCCGAATTGTATCGACGAACAGCCGATTTTAAAAACGCCATAAAATACTATGATGTAGTAATTAATAGTCCCCAAAAAAGCCCATGGATCGAAGACATGGTTTCGATTCAAAAGGAATTGGCCGTAAATGGAGACGAAAATAACAGAAAATAAAAACAGCTGTCAAATTAAGAGATGATATGATGATACTAAGAAAGTTTCTGAGATTCAGAATGCACATAGAACAAAAAATTGAAAAATTAGGAAGAGAATTGTCCCAAATGTAATTTCTGTTTTTGTAAATTAAAATCTTGAAAAATAAAGGTTAATTAATTTAAGTCCCGCTTTTTAGCGGGATTTTTTTATGTTTTCAATTTATTTTTCAATCCCTGTTTCTAGATAAATTTCACAAAGAACTCCTCACTATAAGACTGCTTTTGTTTTCAATTTGTTCTTTTCTTTGGTTTAGAATTAAATCGGCTAGTACACAGCCCATTTCTTTGAAATCAGTTGATATGGTAGTAATTCCATCCGAAACTACTTTTTTTAGCGGAGTGTCATTGTAGGATATAATTCCGAAATCCTGTCCTATAATGAGTTTTTGTTTTTTAGATTGCTCGATTACATTTACCAAATGGCGATCGTCAGGAATA
>NCET01000420.1 GCA_002280815.1 Flavobacteriales bacterium 32-34-25
TAATCACTAATCTTAAAATCATGGTATTATGAAAAATGTAATTTTATTTTGTTTTCTTTTGGTTTGTTCTAGTTCGTTTTATGCTCAAGAGGCTAGTAGCATTATTATAAAGGAGAAAAAGGAAAAACTAGCTATTGAGAAGAAAAAAATAGATCAAGAAGCAAAAGACAAAGTATTAACTGCTGCAGAAAAGAAAAAGAAATTAGCTGATGAAGCCAAGGTTAAAAAAGTGGCAGCCGATAAGAAAAAAAACGAATTGAGTGCTGCTGCTAAAAAAGAGGTAAAGACTAAAAAAGAAGCAGCAACTAATATGTCTGCTAATAAAGCGCAAATAGCTAAGGATAACGCTTTAGCAAAAGCTACTGCTACAAAAGAAAAAGCTTCGGCAACGAAGGATAAGGTTACTGGAACTTATAATGGGCATAAAGTATACACAGGGCCAAAAGGAGGGAAGTATTATATTAACAAAAATGGTAATAAAACCTATCTTGATAAAAAATAGTTATTCTATATATAGGTATAAGTCAAAAATCTAGCGACTTTGATTTTAAAGGAAGCGTCTTGTTTGTGTAAGCAAGACGCTTTTTTATTGGGTAATGTTATTTTCTTAGGATTTTCGAAAGAATCCCAAAAGCACCTCTTATAAATGTAGCACTTGTTAGTACTTTTAAAACGGATTTGCCAACAACTTCAGTAGTGCTGGGTTCTTGTCTAGTAGAAGTTCTGTTTTCGGTTGTTTTATTTTCTTCTTCTTTGCTGGCCTCTTCTTCAATGTGAGCAATTTTTTTGTTCAACATTTCGTAGGCGCTTTCGCGATCTAAATTTTCGCTGTATTTTTTTACCAACTTAGATTTGGTGTTGATTTCTTGAATTTCGCTTTCCGTCAAAACATCCATTCTGCTCATTGGCGCTCGTAGCATTGTTGCGGCTAGTGGTGTTGGAATTCCTTTTTCGTTCAGAGCAGTTACTAAAGCCTCTCCAATTCCAAGGCTGGTTAATATTTCGCTAGTATTATAAAATTCAGAACTTGGATAATTATCAGCAGTTTGTTTTATGTCTTGTCTATCATTGGCGGTAAAAGCTCTAAGTGCATGTTGGATTTTAAGACCTAACTGAGCAAGTATTCCACTAGGAACATCCATTGGGTTTTGAGTGATAAAGTAAATTCCAATTCCTTTTGAACGAATTAATTTTACAATAGTTTCAATTTGTTCCAATAATGCTTTGCTGGCTTCTTTGAATATTAAATGAGCTTCGTCAATAAAAATCACCAATTCAGGTTGGTCAGCATCTCCTTTTTCAGGCATTTGTTGATAGATTTCAGCAAGCAGGCTAAGCATGAAAGTAGAGAACAGTTTCGGTTTGTCTTGAATATCAGTCAAACGGAGAATGTTTACATAGCCTTTTCCGTTTTCGTCAATTCGCATTAAATCATTAATATCAAAGGACATTTCTCCAAAAAAGAGTTCTCCTCCTTGCTGTTCTAATTCGATGATTTTTCTCAGAATAATTCCGGTAGTCGAAGTTGATATTTTGCCATAGCTTTCAGTGATTTCTTCTTTGCCTTCCTCGGTAATGTAATTAATGACTTTTTTAAAGTCTTTTAAATCCAGCAATGGCATCTTATTATCGTCGCAATATTTGAATATAATGGATACAACGCCGGCTTGAGTATCGTTTAAATCGAGTATTCTGGAGAATAAAACAGGGCCAAATTCAGAGACTGTTGCTCGTAAGCGAACGCCGCTTTGTTCTGATAAACTTAATAATTCTACAGGAAAACTGGCGGTTTGGTATGGGATATTGATTTTGTCGTGCCTTTCAGTTATAAAGGATTTCTCTTCCCCTTCTTTGGCAATACCACTAAAATCACCTTTAATATCCATCATTAAAACGGGGATTCCAAAGGAAGATAATTGCTCAGATAAGACTTGAATGGTCTTGGTTTTTCCGGTTCCTGTTGCTCCAGCTATCAATCCATGTCTGTTTAATGTCTTCAGAGGGATTTTTATATGGGCATTATTTAATGTTTCTCCGTCTAAAATTGCTCCACCTAGTAGGATGCTTTCTCCTTTAGATTGGTAACCTTGCGTGATGTGTTCGGTAAATTTTTCGCTCTTATTCATAAAAAACTGCGGGTATTTTGAGGTTTTATATTATGTTATAAATGCTTTTTAGGGTTAATAAATTAATATTTACTGTAATTTTAAGCCTTTTTTTTTGTTAAATGTTGAAAAAAAACTTTTTTTGTGTTAAAGATTCAGATATTGAAATATTGCTGTATAAAATCACAAATTAATAAATTATTTTGTCAATATCTTTGATTTTTTATGGTGATATTGATAAAAAAACAAT
>NCET01000421.1 GCA_002280815.1 Flavobacteriales bacterium 32-34-25
GGTGGTCATTTTGCTCCGGAATTAGGTGGTCATTTTGAATTGGAATCAGGTGGTCACTTTAAATTGGAATTGGGTGGTCAATATCACTGGAATTTGCAAGAAACCTCCCGAAGAACCAAATCCCGGAACTGCTGGTGGTTCGAAATATTCGATTACAGCACCTAAGTTTTTAGATTTTTCTTCTAATTCTTCCATGATTTCGTGCACGTTTTTGCTTCTTTCATCCCAAGGTTTCAGGTTGATTAAACAAGTTCCCGCATTCGATCCACGACCTTCGGTCATAATCTCATATCCTGCCAAAGATGATACTGAAGATACTCCATCGATTTCTTCACAAATGCGTTGTAATTTTTTTGCAACATCATTGGTACGTTCTAATGTTGTACCTGGAGGTGTTTGAATGATGGCATAAATCATCCCTTGATCTTCACTTGGTATAAAACCAGCAGGAAGCGCCTGATTAGTAAAGTAGGTTGCAAAACAGAAACCAATTAAGATTCCGAAAGTAATGACTCTTCGGTTAACAATATGTTTTAAAATACCCACATAATGTCCTGTCAATTTTTCAAATCCTTTGTTAAACCAATCGATGAATCGGTCAATAGGAGATTTTTTCTTTGCATCACCGTGGTTGTGTTTAAGTAACATAGCACAAAGTACCGGTGTCAATGTCAAGGCAACAATAGCCGAGATAATAATGGATCCCGCCATTGTAATAGAAAATTGACGATAGAATACCCCAACTGGTCCCGTCATAAATGAAATTGGAATAAATACCGAAACCATTACCAAAGTAATTGCGATAATAGCACCTCCAATTTCACCTAATACCGCTTTTGAAGCTTTAAATGGCGAGAGATGTTCTTCGGCCATTTTTACATGGACTGCCTCGACGACGACTATGGCATCATCGACCACAATACCAATGGCTAATACCAAGGCAAATAAGGTAATCAGGTTGATGGATAAGCCAAACATTTGCATAACAAAGAAGGCTCCAATTAAGGAAACAGGTACTGCAATTACAGGAATAAGTGTTGAACGCCAGTCGCCTAAAAATAAGAATACCACAATGGATACTAAAATAAAAGCATCTCTTAGGGTGTCTATTACCTGTTCAATCGAAGCGTTTAAGAAGCTTGATACGTCATAACTAATTTTGTAACCTACTCCAGGAGGAAGATCTTTTTCTAATTCTTTTAGTTTGGTTTTTACGTCTCTGATTACATCACTACCATTCGTTCCGAGGGTTTGTTTTAAAACGATAGAAGCAGATGGTTTACCATCTAAATTATCGTAAATATCATAAAATTCACTTCCTAATTCTACATTAGCAATATCACCTAATTTTATTTCTTCACCATTCGCATTTGCCCGTATTATTACGTCTTTATATTCCTGAGGCTCACTAAATCGGTCTCTGTAAGTTAATACATATTCAAGCGATTGTGATTTTATTCCGGAACTTTGTCCTAATCTTCCGGGTCTTGCTAAGATGCTTTGCTCTTGCATAGCTTGCATTACTTCTTCTGCAGAGATATTATAAGCACGCATTCTGTCTGGTTTTAACCAAATACGCATGGCATATTTACGGCTACCCAGAATTTGTGCACTGGCAATTCCGTTGATACGTTGTATTTCACGAAGCATGTTTGTATAAGCATAATTGTATAGGAATTTTTCATCCACATCATGTCCTTTCTTGCTATACAAATCAACATACATTAGCATACTTGGCTGAACAGGAGTAATGATAACTCCTTCGCGCTGTACTAAATCAGGTAATAAAGGCATTACTTGATCGACCCTTGTTTTTACCCTAATTACTGCAACGTTGGGGTCGGTTCCGGGTTCAAAAATGACACGAATGGTTCCTTCTCCCGCACTAGTGGCATCTGAAGCAATGTAACGCATTCCAGGTACTCCATTAATAGCTGTTTCTAGCGGAATTAAAGTAGATTTTACCAGTACATCCGAACTCGAACCCGGATAGGCAATAAAGATATTAACGGTAGTGGGTGCAATTTCTGGAAATTGTGATATGGGTAATTGTTTGATAGCAAGCAACCCCATAAATACAATAATGACCGAAATAACAATTGCTAAGACGGGTCTTTGAATAAACTTTTTAAACATTTTGTTGTTGTTTTAAGGTTTTTTTATTCGGCGTAAACATCAAGAGTTGAGAATACTTTTTTAGGATTTTCAACATTAAATTTCACTTTTTCATTGTTTTTAACTAATCGCAAGCCGTCTAGTAAAATATGATCGTTTACATTTAATCCTTTTTTAACTTCAAATAAGTTTTCCAAAGTTGCTCCAATTGTAATTTCTCTTTGTCTAACCACACC
>NCET01000051.1 GCA_002280815.1 Flavobacteriales bacterium 32-34-25
AAGCGGAATAAAAACAACTTCTATTTTTTTTGAAGGCACTTCTATGCCGTCAACAGGTTCAGGAATATTGTATTGGTTTTTTTTAATCTTGGTATTATCAGTTAAAAGATAATGCGTCATTTCCCGTGTTTCAAAATTAGATTTCGAAATAAGAATCTCTTTGTCTTTCCCTGAAAGAAGATGTAAAATCAACTCAGTGTCTACTTCCTGATGTTCTTCAATGGGTAAAAAAATGTGAAAGTAATTTTTGTCCCAAATATCGAGTTGTAGTAGTTGGTTGCTTATGGCTAAACTCATTTCTTCTATTTCGTTTTCCGAAAGTTGTTTTCGCAGGGTTTTGTATTTTAAGCGTAGTTCTTTTTTAGTGGTTTCCATTAACTAATGTTTTTGAAATATGATAAATGGCATCTCCTTGATAAACAATGGGCGAATGATTAGCGTTAATAATATAGCCGTCATTTGGTGCTTTTACTTTTCGTTCAAATTTTCCAAACGGATCCGTAATTGTTGCTAAGACCATTCCTTTTTTGACAAATGTACCAATGCTGTTTAAATTGTGTAATAAACCCGAATGGTTGGCTCTAATCCAAGTTGATTTTTCGATAAAAATGCTGTTTTCTTTGCTTTTGGAGGTATTGTGTTTTGGATTTAGCATATCCAGATGATCTAAAAAACGTTTTACACCTTCTAAACCTGTATTAGCAATATCATCATTAATATCTAATGATTTTCCGCCTTCAAAAAGCAACATTTTCACATTGGATTTCTGACTTGCATTTCTAAACGAACCCGCAATATTTTTAGAGTATAAGGTAAAAGGAGCGTTGAACACATCGGCAAGAATTTTTAGCGCTTCATTGTTGGGTTCGAGGCGTATTTGTGGAGCATTAAATCTGCCCGCTCCACCAGCATGAAAATCGACAGCATAATCTACAACCGGCATAATTTCGGTTAAAATGTGATAGGCAAATTGGCTAGCGAGCGAACCCTTTTTGCTTCCTGGGAAAACACGGTTTAAATCTCTTCCATCTGGAAATTGTCTGGATTGATTGATAAAACCAAACATATTGATGATAGGAATACAAATATCACCATGAATTCCAGCCGAAAACAGTACTACGGGGCCATCTATCTTAGAACGCTGAACGATTATTGGGATTTTTAACTTGGCGGAGTTGTGTAATTTAGCAATTTCCATGTCGATGGTTTTGCTTTCGCCAGCTAAAATAGTCTCACCTAGGATTGTAATGGGTTTTGTGTTTCGCATTGCAGAATTAAAAAGCTAAAAATAGAAATTAAATTGCTGCATCATTTTAAAAATTGCTAATTATTTCAAACTCTTTAGTTTTATCTTTTTTCTCAGAAACTGAATTTATAAACGTCTCCAATTCTTTAGTCAATGGCAATTGATTTTGATTGTTCCAAAAATCTTTAGAATAAGGGAATTTTGCTCTAAAAATATCATTGTGGATTAAAAAATTGGAGTTTATTTTTTCGTTTGTAGGGCTGTTTGTGGCAAAGAAATCCATTGTGAAATCATAATAAACATTGCTTTTTGGGTTTTTATAGGTTAACATTTCTACTTGGTTATCAATTTTTATATTGCTTGGATAATATTTGCTTGATGCCGAATCTTTAGTAAATTGGGTGAATTTCGTCCACTTGGTTGTTCTGTATTCCTCTTTGGAAAAGAGTAACTTTTTATAAGGAATTTTTTCAGGATCATCAATTAATGTTAGGCTGTATTCCACTACTGCATAATCTTTACGGTTAATAATAAAATAGCCTGTCCAAATTTGCCCTGTTTGAACTTTTTCATTAGTTCTAAATGCTATTTTCTTAAAATCGTTATCATTAAAAGGTGTTTCCGTAAAATTACATTTGTCAATTTGGGGAACGATGATATGAAATAAACCATCAAAATCTGGAAATTGAAAATTAACTTTGTCCTTCTTTTCAAAAAGACTCGTTTTCCTCATATTCAAAATTTCAATAGTTAGGTTGTTTTTTTGACTTGTATTTTTGTTTTTTCGGGCGTAAATATCTTGTAAAAGAATGTTGACTTGGTCTTTTTTAAATACGTTTCTTAAGAAAAAGTTTAGCGTATAATTTTGAAGTAGATTGTCTTGAAATTTGTCATATACCTTTTTCATGAAAGCTTCAGTATTGCTGATCACTACTTCTTGCAATTCAAAGGTTTTGATTTCCATAAAAATAGTATCTTTCTCTTTCTGTAATTTGTCAAAGTTGGTTTTGATCTTATTATAACCCAATAGATTCAAATTGATTTCATTTTGTTGAGATACAAAAACAAATTTTCCTTCTGCATTTGTGATTGAAATGTCGTTTTCATTAGAAATTATTACGTTTTCTAATGCTGCTTTAGTGTTTTTGTCAACAATCACTTTGCTAATCTGAAAGTTTTGTGCGTATGAAAATGAGCAAATAAAAATGAATTGCAATACTATTATGTGTTTCATGTTATTTTATCAGTTTTGAAAACAGCTTTTAGGTTTTTGCTAATTTATGAATTTTTCTTGTTAAAATTAATAACAATCAAATTTCTGATTATTTTGTTGTGTTCTAATCGTTTAGATTTTTTGCCGTCTTGTATTTTGTGTGGTTCAATATTTATTGAAGTAGTATGAAATAACAGCGGGGATTATTTGTAAATTTGAAAAAACGGTAAATTAGAATTCCATTACTTTAACAGACTAATTTTCAGAAGATTTTTTAAAAATGATTAAGTCAAATTTAGCCCTACAAATACAAACCTTGCCCGATGGTCCCGGAGTTTATCAATACTATGATAAGGAAGGCAAAATCTTGTATGTAGGTAAAGCCAAAAATTTAAAAAAACGAGTTTCTTCTTATTTTAACAAAATTCACGATACAGCTAAAACCAATGTGCTGGTTAAGAAAATTGTAAGCATAAAACACATTGTGGTTCCTACCGAAACCGATGCGCTGTTGCTGGAAAATAATTTGATAAAAACCCTTCAGCCGCGTTACAATGTATTGTTGCGTGATGATAAAAGTTATCCGTGGATTTGTATTAAGAAAGAACCTTTTTCGAGAATATTTTCGACTCGAAGAATGGTCAAAGATGGTTCGGAATATTTTGGGCCTTATACCAGTTTTAAAACGGTAAATATCATTTTAGATTTAATCAAAGAATTGTATCCGCTTCGAACTTGTAATTATGATTTGAGCGAATCGAATATTGAAAGCGGTAAATTTAAGGTTTGTCTCGAATATCATATTGGCAATTGCAAAGGCCCTTGTGAAGGCTACGAATCATTAGAAGATTACCAAAAACAGATTAGTGCTATTCGAGAAATTCTGAAAGGAAATTTCAAAGATAGTATGAAGGATTTCAAGAAAATCATGATGGATTTGGCGAAGCAAATGCATTTTGAAGAAGCGCAAAAAATAAAAGAAAAAATAGAAGTTTTAGAAAATTATCAATCGCGTTCTACGATTGTAAATCCTAAAATTACCAATATTGATGTGTTTTCTATTGTTTCTGACGAAAGCGCTGCTTATGTCAATTTTTTACAAATTTCCCACGGTTCGATTATTCGTTCGCATACAATGGAAATCAAGAAAAAATTAGATGAAACCGATGAAGAGTTACTAGAATTAGCAGTAGTAGAATTAAGAGAACGATTCCAGTTATTGTCAAAAGAAGTCATTGTGCCTTTTGCAGTTGATTTGGGCGAAAATATAAAAGTCACCGTACCGCAATTAGGAGATAAAAAGCAAATTTTAGATTTGTCTATTCGAAATGCTAAATTTTATCGCATCGAACAATTAAAGCAATTGCAAATTGTAGATCCAGATAGACATACCAATAGAATTATGGCGCAAATGCAAAAAGATTTGCGTTTGCCGGTAGAGCCCCGACATATTGAATGTTTTGATAATTCGAATATTCAGGGAACGAATCCAGTTTCGGCCTGTGTGGTTTTTAAAGATGGAAAGCCAAGTAAAAAGGATTACCGTCATTTTAATATAAAAACCGTTGTAGGGCCTGATGATTTTGCGTCGATGGAAGAAGTGGTGTATCGCCGTTACAAACGTTTGTTAGATGAAGAACAGCCTTTGCCACAATTAATAATTATTGATGGAGGAAAAGGACAATTGTCATCGGCATTGAAAAGTATTGACGATTTAGGATTGCGAGGAAAAATCAGCATCATTGGTATTGCCAAAAGATTAGAAGAGCTGTTTTATCCCGGAGATTCGGTTCCGTTATATTTAGATAAAAAATCGGAAACCTTGAAAGTAATTCAGCAATTGCGAAATGAAGCGCATCGTTTCGGAATTACACATCATCGCGATAAAAGAAGCAAAGCCGCTTTGAATTCTTCGATAGAATCCATTCCTGGAATTGGCGAAAAAACCATGTTGACTTTGATTCAGCATTTTAAAAGTGTTAAAAGATTAAAATTGGCAACAGAAAAAGAAATTTCGGACGTTGTAGGAGTATCAAAAGCCAAAAAAATTACCGATTTTTACAAAACCACAATGCTTTAATTTTTAACGTTAAAAAGAATTTGTTTTTATGAAAAAATACATCCTTTTATTGCTTATTTTTTTTAGTGGCTTGACTGTGTTTTCACAGAAAAAAGACAGGCCAAAAATAGGACTGGTTTTAAGTGGTGGAGGTGCGAAAGGATTTGCTCATATAGGTGTTCTTAAGGTTATTGAAGAAGCAGGTATTAAGATTGACTACATTGGCGGAACCAGTATGGGTGCTGTTGTGGGCGGTTTGTATGCTGCGGGTTACAATGCTAAGCAATTGGATTCAATTTTTAATGAAACTGATTTTGACGAACTTTTAAGTGATTATATTCCGAGAGAAACAAAGAATTTTTACGAAAAAAGAAACGATGAAGTTTATGCACTGGTTTTGCCTTTTAATAAATACAAAATAGGAATTCCCGATGCGCTTTCTAAGGGCTTGTACAACTTTAACTTGCTGAGCCGAATTACAAGAAATGTTAGACATGTAAGGGATTTTAATAAGTTGGCAATTCCGTTTTTGTGTATTGGTTCAGATATTGAAACTGGGGAACAAGTGGTGTTAGATAAAGGAAATTTGGCTAGAGCCATGATTGCTAGTTCAGCTTTTCCATCGTTATTTTCACCGGTGGAATATCAAGATCGTTTTTTAGTAGATGGAGGAGTGGTTAACAATTACCCTATTGACGAAATTAGAAAATTAGGCGCTGATATCATTATTGGCGTGGATGTTCAAAATGATTTATTGAATAGAAAAGCGCTTAATGATGCTACAAAAATTCTAGTTCAAATTACCAATCTTCATTCTATTGATAAAATGAAGGAGAATATATTGAAAACGGATATTTATATTCGTCCTGATATTAAAGATTATGGCGTAATGTCTTTTGATAGCGGAAAAGATATTGTGGCTAAAGGAGAAGAAGCTGCTTTTTCAGTTTTTGAGCGTTTAAAACAATTAGGAGTTAATGCCAAGAATTATCAGAAACCAAAACTTAAAAATCAGATTGATAGTTTGCAAATTGTGAATATCAATTGTAATAAACTAAAAAATTATACTAGAGAATATATTTATGGAAAGCTCCGTTTTAAACCGGGTGCTAAAATTAGTTATGGGCAATTGCAAAAAGGAATCAATAATTTAAATGCAACAGAAAATTTTAGTGCTATTGATTACTATTTTGAGGATAACAATGGAAAAGACGATTTGAATTTGGTGTTGAAAGAGAATCCTATTGATACTTATTTAAAATTTGGATTGCATTATGATGGACTTTACAAAAGTGCTGTTTTAGTTAATATGACCCATAAGAAAAACTTTTTTAAAAATGATATAGCTTCTCTAGACGTTATTTTAGGAGATAATTTCAGGTATAATTTTGATTATTATGTTGAAAACGGATACAATATTAGCCTTGGATTCAAATCCTATTTGAATAAGTTCAATCGAAATGTTGAGGGACAAATCACGAATCTGGATTTTGTAGATTTGGGCATTAACACCTTAAATGTAGATTTGTTTGATTTGACTAATGAGGTGTATTTGCAAACCTTATTTGCACAGCGTTTCTTGATTGGAGGAGGTATAGAATACAAATATTTGAATATTAAATCGGGGACATTGGCTAATACGGATCCAGTTATAGACAAGAGTGATTATGTTAGTGTTTTTGCTCGATTGGATTTTGATGCTTTGGATGATAAATTTTTCCCTAAAAAAGGCTGGTCTTTTTCTGGAGACATCCATTCGTATTTGTATTCTTCGGATTATACAAATGAATTCCAACCCTTTTCAATAGCTAAGGCTAATTTTGGTTTGGCGTTTCAATTGTTTAAAAAAGCAACGGTAAAAATTCAATCGGAAGCTGGGTTTTCAATAGGTACTAAGAGTGTTTCTTTCTTTAATTTTATTCTTGGAGGATTTGGATACAACGTTTCTAATAATTTCAGTCATTTTTACGGATATGATTTTCTGAGTTTAGGAGGCAATAGTTATATCAAGTCTACACTAGGTTTTGATTACGAAATTTTCAAAAAAAATCATATCAGTTTTACGGCTAATTATGCTAATATTGGACAAGATATTTTCCAAAGCGTTGATTGGATTTCCATACCTAAATATTCGGGTTATGCAATAGGATATGGTTTAGAAACAGCCATAGGTCCAATCGAAGTTAAACGAAGCTGGTCTCCAGAAATTAATAGTGGTTACACTTGGTTTAGTGTTGGTTTTCCTTTTTAAATTCCAAAAAAATAAATTCCCATTTTTTTCAAGGCTAAAAACGACCGTTTTTGGTGAAATTCTAGACGTTTTTTATGTTAAAAAGCTTTCGCAAATGTTAATATGAAGATTTTTTAGTTTTCGATATAAAAGCAAAATTATCACTTTAATTTTTTATCAGCACTTTTTTTGTGATATGTAAAAAAAAAGGCTGAATCATTCGAATCTTGTTTTAAAATTTTGTTAAACTGAATTTTTGTTGTGGAAATCGCATTTTCTTGCCATATCTTTGTCATATCAAAACAAGAGGGGTGGTTTCCTTTTGGTTTATATAAATTTAATAATTTATAATTTTTTGGTTGGTTAATAGCATAAAAACTCAGTCATTATTTGACTGAGTTTTTTTGTTTTAATATATTTGGAACAAAATTTGCAAGTTTGAATCAATAAAACAATTAAAGTAAATTATGAAAAAAATAATCCTACTCTTATTATTGATTTTAACCGTAAGTTTTGACTCTTCTAAGGAAGAAGCTTATGATGTAGGCGAATGGTTTAAATTTCGTATTCACTACGGATTTGTAAATGCCGGATACGCTACACTCGAAGTCAAAGATGCCACTGTACACAATAAAAAAGTTTTCCATGTTGTAGGCAAAGGTTATACTACAGGTGTGTCTCGCTTTTTTTTCAAAGTAGCTGATGTTTATGAAAGCTATATTGATAAAAATACAGGAAATCCATACCAATTTGTTCGAAATATTAACGAAGGAGGTTATACTAAAAATCAAGAAGGTTTTTTTAATCAATCTTCTAATAGGATTACTGTAAAAGATTATAAAAGAAAAACCGAGAAAACTTTTGTAATTCCAGACAATACTCAAGATATATTATCTACTTTTTATTATCTTCGAAACCATCCTTCAATTGATAAAATCAAACCAGGAGAATATATTGCAATTGATATGTTTTTTGATGACGAAACCACAAAATTTAAGTTAAAATTCATGGGTCGCGAGAATATTACAACTAAATTTGGGGTCGTGTCTACAATGATTTTTAGACCTTTAGTGCAATCAGGGCGTGTTTTTAAGGAAAAAGAAAGTTTAACAGTTTGGGTTTCAGACGATGAAAACAAATTACCCATACGCATCAAGGCAGATTTAGCTGTAGGTTCACTCAAGGCCGATTTAGATGCTTTCAAAGGATTGAAAGCACCGTTTAAAATAAAGAAGTAATGAATATTAATGAGAATACAGCAAGTATTTTAAAAGAATTAGAACAAAAATACGAATCCATCAATCAAAAAACGGATACGCAACTAGAAGGCTTGCTTTGGTCAAAACCCGCTACTTATTGGGATTATATCCAAACTGATGCCTTGTTGAATTTGCAAATTCAAAGAACGGTACTTCCTGATGAAATGGTTTTTATTCTCTATCATCAAACAAATGAATTAATTTTCAAAATGATACTTTGGGAAATGAATCAAATTTCTAATTCTGAAGCTATTCAAGTTGATTTTTTTACCAGCAGACTTACACGTATTAGTCGTTATTTTGATATGTTGACTACTTCATTTGCTATTATGGAAAATGGTATGGATGTAGATCAGTACATGAAATTTAGAAATACACTTACTCCTGCTAGTGGTTTTCAAAGTGCGCAATACCGTTTGATTGAATTTTGCGCTACTGATTTGGTTAATTTAATCGATAGTCGTTTTAGAGCTTCTTTTGATCATACTATTTCAAATGAAAATGCGTTTGAAATCTTGTATTGGCAAGCAGCTGGAAAAGATTACCAAACAGGAAAAAAATCGTATACCTTAGAAGTTTTCGAAAAAAAATACAAAGCAGTTTTTTTAGATTATATGGAAGAGTATAAGCCTAAAAATATTTGGCAAAAATACAAACAACTTCCTGTGCAAGATCAAGAGTTGCCTGCTTTGAAAGAAGCCATGCGTCACCTTGATTATACAGTAAATATTACTTGGGTAATGCAACATCTAAATGTAGCAATTAAGTATATTGATCAAAGTGGTATGGGAGATGGCGAAGCAACAGGTGGCAGCGATTGGCGTAAGTACATGCATCCAAAGTATCAAAAAAGAATATTTTTTCCAGAATTATGGAGTGCAACTGAATTAGCAAACTGGGGGCAAGAATAAGATAAAATGAAGTAGAATTGAAAAATAGATAAAGTTTGAAATACCTTTTAACATTTATAATTGCACTAACCTTAGTAGTTTCCTGTAAAAATTCGGATGATGATACTGAAAAGAAAGTAGTCGTTAAAAATACCAATCCTAAAAAAGACAATTCTGATTTTGGATTTAATTTTGCCGACTATAATGTGGTTCAGGATACTGTTAGAAAAGGAGATACTTTTGGTACAATTATAAGTCAACAAAATATTGGAGATCGAAAAATCTATGAGATTGTAAACAGCATTAAAGATACTTTTGATGTGCGTGTGATAAGGCCAGACAGGGCATTCACAATGCTGCGTTCTAAGGATAAAAGGAATAAACTTCAGGTTTTTATTTATCAACCAGATGATTTGAGTTATTATATTTTTGATCTTCGCGATTCGGCGGTAGTGGCTCATAAAAAAGTAAGACCAGTAACGATTAAACGAAGAGTAATTACAGGAGTTTTAAAAGGATCTTTATCAGAAACCTTGTCTAATTCAGGGGTTGAAGCAAATTTAGCCAATCAAATCACAAAAATTTATTCTTGGTCTATTGATTTTTTCAAATTAAAAAAAGGTGATCGATTTGGGATTGCTTTTAATGAACGTTACATAAACGACTCGATTTATAATGGAGTTAGCAGTATAGAAGGAGCTTTTTTTGAGTATAAAAGTAAAATTATGTATGCTTTTCCATTTGTACAAAATCAAGCATCGGGGAAGGTTGAGTATTATGACGAGGACGGAAAAACAATGAAAAACTTTTTCTTGAAATCGCCCATCAAGTTTAGTCGAATTACTTCAAGATTTACCATGAGTAGGTTTCATCCGGTACAACATAAATGGAAAGCACATAAAGGAACCGATTACGCTGCACCTACAGGAACACCTATTATGACTACGGCAACTGGAGTGGTTGAACAAACAGGTTATACGGCTGGAAACGGAAACTATGTAAAAGTAAAACACAACGGAACTTATGCTACCCAATATTTACACATGTCGAAAATATTAGTCAGACGTGGTCAGCATGTGAATCAGGGAGATGTCATAGGTCGTGTTGGAAGTACAGGTTTAGCATCGGGACCACATGTTTGTTATCGTTTTTGGAAAAATGGAGTGCAGGTAGATGCGTTAAAATTAAAATTGCCTACAGGAACGCCAATGGAAGGAAACAATAAAGCGCGATTTATGAAGATAGTCGAGCCTTTAAAAAGAGAATTGGATAGCATTGGGAATTTATAGGCTAATAAAAATATAGAATTTTAATCTAAAATCATTTAGGAGAAGCAATTGTAAGTAAAATTGCTTCTCCTTTTTTGTATAAAACATTCTGGTTTTATTGATATATAGTTTCAATCGGTTCGACAATTACAACTTATTTCAGTATTTTTACGCGCAAATCTAAAACACTAAAAACAAAAAAATAAATGGCTTTAAGTACTCTAAACCCAACGCAAACTGCTTCGTGGAAGAAGCTTGAAAAACATTTTGAACAATTGCAAAACGTTTCTATGCAAGAAATGTTTAAACAAGATGGTTCTAGAGCAGAAAAATTCAGCATCCTTTGGAATGATTTTTTAATAGATTATTCTAAAAACATTGTAAATCAAGAAACATTGACTTTGTTACTTGAATTAGCTAATGAAATGGGATTAAAAGCAGGGATTCAGGATTATTTTGGAGGAGGAATAATCAATCAAACGGAGAACAGAGCAGTACTTCATACAGCATTGAGAGCTAAGGAATCGGCAGTTGTTAATGTAAATGGAGTAAATGTAATTCCAGAAGTTTATGAAGTAAAAAATAAAATAAAAGACTTTACTTATGAGGTTACTTCAGGAAAAAGAACCGGTTACACTGGAAAAGTTTTTACTGATGTAGTGAATATTGGTATTGGGGGTTCTGATTTAGGTCCAGCAATGGTGGTTGAAGCTTTGCAATATTATAAAAACGATTTGAATGTTCATTTTGTTTCCAATGTTGATGGAGATCACGTGAATGAAATTATTAAAAAGTTAAATCCAGAAACGACTCTTTTTGTAATTGTTTCCAAAACTTTTACCACTCAGGAGACTTTAACTAATTCTGAAACCATTAGAAAATGGTTTTTAAAATCGGCTTCACAGGAAGATGTGGCTAAGCACTTTGTGGCAGTTTCTACTAATTTGCAAAAAGTAACCGAATTCGGAATTAATCCAGACAATGTTTTCCCAATGTGGGACTGGGTTGGAGGACGTTTTTCTCTTTGGAGTGCGGTAGGTTTATCGATTAGTTTGGCTGTTGGTTTTGATAATTTCGAAGAATTATTAAACGGAGCAAATGAAATGGACGAACATTTCAAAACCGCTGATTTTGATCAAAACATTCCAGTAGTTTTAGCATTATTAAGCGTTTGGTACAACAATTTCTTTGGAGCTGAGAGCGAAGCTTTAATCCCGTACACTCAATATTTACAAAAGTTGGCACCTTACTTACAACAGGGAACAATGGAAAGTAATGGTAAAAGTGTAGGTCGCGATGGTAAAGCGGTCGATTATCAAACAGGAACTATTATTTGGGGAGAGCCAGGAACGAATGCACAACATGCTTTTTTTCAGTTAATTCACCAAGGTACTAAGTTGATTCCAACGGATTTTATTGGTTACGTTCAACCTTTGTACGGAGATAACAATCATCATGATAAATTGATGTCTAACTTTTTTGCACAAACAGAAGCCTTGTTAAACGGAAAAGAAGAAGCTAAAGTTCAGGCTGAATTTGACAAACAAGGATTGTCGGCTGAAGCAGCTGCGTTTCTTTTGCCTTTCAAAGTTTTTGCTGGAAACAAGCCTACAAATACTTTCTTGATTCAAAAGTTGACACCTAAATCTTTGGGTTCCTTGATTTCTCTTTATGAGCACAAGATTTTTGTACAGGGATTCATTTGGAATATTTTTAGTTATGATCAATGGGGGGTGGAACTTGGAAAACAATTAGCCAATTCTATTCTGGACGAAATCAATTCGAATGAAGTGAAAAATCACGATAGTTCTACGGCTTCTTTATTGGGTCAT